>JANYEO010000038.1 GCA_025363025.1 Opitutia bacterium | reverse complement strand
GGCTTAAGCAGGCGACTCAGCAGGCGGCAGCTCAATACCCAAGTGACCCAGCGGCGTATCAGAAGGCTGCAGTTGACTTATTTTTAAAAAAGGCCCAGGGAACTTTGAGTGCGCTCAGGTACCAAGATGCGAATGGAAAACCGCAGCCGTTGACCCCTGAAATGAAGAAGCAAGTACTGGTAGCTGCGCAGAATAACGTGTTAAGGGTTGGAGACCAGAGTGTGGCTGAGTTTGGTGATAAGGCTTATGCTATTACAGAAGAAGCGATCCTTCTATTAGGTAGTGCAGCGAGGAACCAAGGGTTTAATCGTTCCTTTGCGGAATTAAAAGGTCAATTAGGGGCGATGACACAGGCTATTACGGAGGCAGCTAGTGGCGTCCCTTCTGCGATATCCCCGCAAACGCACAGGGCTATTGAGCGGAGCAATGAGTTATTGCATGCCCTTCAGGGGGCCAATACTGCGGATAGGGCCAGGATGTTGCCGGAAATAACAGCCGTTTTGGAGGCTTTAGTAAAGGATATTTCGATTTCTCCGACGCAGGTTAGAACCTTTACGGGGCGGCTGGCTCAACTTTTAAAAGATCCCTCGAAAGCTCAGTCAAGTGAGCTTAGCATGCTTAATGAAACTTTTGGAGAGTTAATTGCTACGGCCAAAGCAGGCCTTGATGGCCATATTAAGGACTTAGAGGGCTTAATTAAAGAAGGGCCTGCGGCCCATGAGGCTGCCGGTAAGCTACGGAAGGTTTTTGCGGGGCTTATTGCTATTGGGGCGTTTGTCAGTGTGGCGGCGGCGGCAACAGGCATTGTGCTGGGTGGCTTAGCGCTGGCAGGGGCTACGTTTCCCTTATGGGCTGTATTAGTGCCGATTGGTATTGCGGGGGGCGCTGTATTATTGACTGGTGTGGCTGTAAAAGGACATGCCTCTGCACGGCAGAATGAAAATAAAACACTTTCCGCTGATATGATTAAAGACCTGCAGAAACAGCTAGAGGCGCTTAAAAAAATGCTGGAAGCGCTGGATTATGAAAAGGAGGTTGCAAAGCAGCAGCCTTAGGCCCTTTTATTGGGGATTATGGCTAAAGATGTGCATGCAATAACGCCGACACGGCAAGAAGATTATCCCGAATGGTATCAGCAGGTTGTTAAAGCGGCTGATTTAGCAGAGACGAGCCCTGTACGGGGTTGTATGGTCATTAAACCATGGGGGTATGCCCTTTGGGAGAATATGCAGCGTGTGCTGGATAAAAAATTTAAGGATACGGGGCATAAGAATGCGTACTTTCCGCTCTTCATCCCTAAGAGCTTTTTAGAGAAAGAAGCGAAGCACGTGGAAGGCTTTGCCAAGGAATGTGCGGTGGTGACGCATTCGCGCTTAGAGGTAGGACCTGATGGGACGCTGATACCGGCCGGCCCGCTTGAAGAGCCCCTGGTTGTACGGCCGACCTCGGAGACGATTATTGGGGATGCTTTTTCCCGCTGGGTGCAGTCTTACCGGGATTTGCCGCTCCTTATTAACCAGTGGGCGAATGTGGTGCGCTGGGAGTTGCGGACGCGCCTCTTCCTCCGGACGACAGAATTCCTTTGGCAGGAAGGGCATACAGCCCATGCAACGGCAGAAGAAGCGATAGAAGAGACGCTCAAGATGCTGGATGTGTATGTTGATTTTGCCGAAAATTATATGGCCATCCCCATGATTGCAGGGGAAAAGTCTGAAAGTGAACGCTTCCCCGGGGCGGTTAACACTTATACGATGGAGGCGATGATGCAGGACCGGAAGGCCTTGCAATCCGGAACCTCCCACTTCCTTGGCCAAAATTTTGCAAAGGCCAGTGATATCCAATTTTTAAGTGAAGCAGGGACCCGTGAGTTTGCCTGGACGACTTCGTGGGGGACCTCTACCCGCATGATTGGCGGCCTCATTATGGCGCACGGGGATGATGATGGGCTGGTTTTGCCTCCGCGGCTTGCCCCGACGCATATTGTTATTTTGCCCATTATCCATAAAGAAGAGACGAAGGCCCAGGTGCTGGCATATTGCCAAAGCCTAAAGCAAGAGCTGGAGGCGATGCATTATGATGGCTTGCCCGTGCGCGTGGAGATGGATGCACGGGACCTGCGCGGCGGTGATAAAATGTGGCAGTGGATTAAAAAGGGCATCCCTGTTTGGATCGAAGTTGGCCCACGCGATATGGCGAATAACAGTTTGTTTGTCGGTCGCCGGGATACGGGGCCTTCAGCACGGACATCCGAGGAACGTAGCTCTTTTGTGCAAGGTATAGCCGCGCTTTTGCAAAACATCCAAGATAGTATTTTTGCCAAAGCCAAAGCTTTCCGTGAGGCTCATACTGTAGAGATGCATACGAAAGCAGCCTTCTACGCCTTCTTTAATCTTTGCTTCAACCTCGGGGCAGCCACACCAATGAGCCCGGGCAAAGCCGCCATGCATTTCAGGTTTATCGGTATTTTCAGGGGTGAAGAAGG
>JANYEO010000035.1 GCA_025363025.1 Opitutia bacterium | reverse complement strand
GGGTCTACCAAGGCCGCTTGCAGCGCTTCAATGTATTCATATACATCTCTAAGCGTGGGCTGGAAAACAGCCTCTCCGGCTAAATGCTCCCGGCATTGGCGGAAGATCCACGGGTTGCGGATGGCGCTTCGGCCAATCATGACGCCGGCTGCCTGCGTTTCATTCAGGGTCCATAGGGCTTTATCTGCAGAGGTAATGTTCCCATTTGCTAAAACAGGGCAGGGGACGCTCTTTACCGCCTGTGCAATTAAATCGTAGTGGACTTCACTACGGTAAAGCTCTTTCACCGTTCGCCCATGCACGCTAAGGAGGTCCACCTTGTGTCGGGCCACACAGGCGAGTAAGTCGGGGAATTGTTCCCAGTTATCAAAGCCCACCCGCATTTTAACCGTAAAGAGCCCCGGGATGGCCGCTCTAAGTGCCCCTAGGAGTTTATCGACTTGGTCTACTTCTCTGAGTAGCCCGCCGCCTACATTCTTTTTATAGACGCGGGGGGCTGGGCAGCCCATGTTAAGGTCTATCCCAGCAATAGGGTGCTTCAGTAAGTCTTCTACTGTGCGGGTTAAATCCGGCAAATGTTCCCCAATCATTTGGGCAAAAATGGGCCTCCCGGTCTTATTTTCCGTGATAGAGGCTAAAATATGCGGCTCTAATGTTGAATGCGCATGGACCCTGAAGTATTCAGTAAAAAAGAGATCGGGCGCTCCATAGTTGGCCACGACGCGCATAAACGGGAGAGTCGTTACATCCTGCATCGGGGCCAAGGCTGTGAGCCCGCCTAGCGTGCCGAGTTGTAGCGGTTTCTCCCCGCCAGTCGCAGGTAATTTATCCCAAAATGTAGTATTTGACGGCTTTATCACAGTTGCTTCAAGATGAAGGCATCGATTTGTAAAGCAAGTCGTATGATAAAAAATAACCCAAAACTCAAAAGAAAGGCCTTGTGCAGCGCCTTTAACTTTTTTGTTTTAAAATGCGCTCTAACACCTCCGTCATATCCACTACCGCATCTAGCACCGCGCGGGCCGTATAAATAGGGCGTTCTGCTTGCAAAGCTAGGGCAATAGAGTCACTGGGGCGGGCATCTACTTCTACCAGCTTTATGCCTAATTCATTTTGCATCTTAACAATAATGCGGGCATAAAATGTCCCATTATCTGTATGGTTGATGACGACGCGCTCAATGGTAGCCCCAAGCCCGTGGAGGAGGTTGAGCATCAGGTCATGCGTCATGGGCCTTTCCTTTGGCACCTTATTTTGGATGAGGGAGATCTGCTGCCCTATGCCTTGGTCGATATAGACGACATAAGTTTTTTCGGAGCTTGCTAAAAATAAAGCGCAGCCATTGGCCGTTGGTACAACAGCCCTAACCGTTACTTCTACAACATTGTCCTGCATCTGGCCTTCCATTATTGAAAAAAAATCATTCCTGGCAAGTCTTTCAGTAATGCTTAATAGAGGCTGGTTTTAGAAGGTGTGATTTAAGGGGTTAGCAAGAGGATTATGCGGCAGTTCCTTGATCACGAGATGCTTCTGCTATTAAATAGTTCTGAGCCGCAAGATTAGTATAGATTACGGCAATGGGGGCTTTTATAGCTCCTAATAAAAAGCCATACGGGAAAGTGTATAGATCTTTTGCGATTATATTTTGGGAAAATGCGCCCATTAGAGCCCAGCTCATTCCTTGAATTACGGCATCTTTAGAATCCGAAAAATAACTGAAATCAGCTGCCTTAATTTCAGCATCTTCCGGGAAGGCAGCATTGATTAGGGTTTCGTGTAAGGCATTGAGTCCAAAACCAATGGCACTGGCTGTAATTGATCCTAGAGTCAGAATACTTATGTCTTTGAGATTATTCGTTAATAGAGGCTTGATATGAGATGTATTTAATAAATCGCCACTTAGATTTTTAGCTATATCAAGCATGAAATAAGATAGGACGAATGTCCCTGCATAAATAGCAACTCCTGTATCATGTTCATTTAGGCTGCTCGGTAGGTTTTCATATGCATTCAGCCCCAATTTAATAAGTCCGCCAGTACTCAAGCCAAGAGCACCGCCTACTGTCACCCCACTCAGTATATTAATGGGGGTTGGAAGGGTAAAGTCTGGCACATTAGCTGCGATAATCCCATGGATTGCATTTAAGGTTAAAAGGCATTTTATTCCATTCATAATACCTGTATTAACGCATTCGAGGGTATCAGGGGATAGGTTATCTCCTTCCTCTAAAAAATTATTCATTTCTTGTTCCGTTCCAGCAAACAGAGTTCTGCGCTCAAGGACTGTAATTGAGTTATTGATTTTATTAATAGTTAAAGTTTATTCGCATTCCTGGCCTTAACTAGGTAGCCACAGGTATGCTTTTTGTCGATAATTAATTTATATTTCTTTTAAATACTTGCGGTATTATCGCTCCGCCTGGCAAGTTCTTCAAAATTAAGGCATTCCACATGCGGCCTCTCTATAATCCCGAATATTAAAGTATCAAATAGGGTGTGCTTTGTTTGAAATCGTTATTATGCAGCGGTCTCCTTAATGGAGTATTTAATTTTTTCAGGATAAGTAATGCTTTGCTTTTTAGATGATTACTCACAGGCCGCTGTAGAATCTCCAATTGATCTCGTGATCATTTCTCTTCTTCTTTAAATTTTAAACACCTCGGGGGCCGTTGTCCTAATGCTTTGATTTTGAAGAGATTTTGAGAGGAAACGCACGGAGCGTAAGTTTTAGTGCGTGAGTACGGATGATGCTCAAAAGCATTCAGAATCATGCATTAGGGCAATGGCCTCCCCTAGAGCATGCCCTTGAGCAGTGTAGGCAGACGCTCCAAGCTGTATTTAAGGGAAGCCACCACCAGCGGGTAATCTTCTTCATTTTCACCGAAAAGAATTTTCCAGCCGCTAAGTTTCGTCCACTCCGTTTGGTCAAGGATGGCTGTTGTCTCTAGGCCTAGTAGCCCTGTGGCGCGGGTTAGGGCATCGGCTACCTGTACGGCTGCGGCCGATTTTTTATAGGCTCCTCCTAGCTCCGGTTCTAGTTGAAAGGCCGTTGCTTCTATTAATTCTTCAGCAAGTCCATGCCGCTTCAAATAATAAGCCCCTACTTGTGCATGGTCCCAGCCAAGGATGTCTCTTTCATAAAGATACAGGGGGCCCTTTTCTTCTGCTTGCCGCTTTAAGATAGCTGCAAAGTGCTTGGGGAAGAGAGAGGCTATGACAATCTCTCCAATGTTATGGAGGAGGCCCAAAATATAATCCATCTCATCGCTATACTCAGAGCCTACAAGCGCCAATATCTCTCGGGTTAAAATCGCAGAGGCCAAGGAGTGTTGCCAGAGTTTGTCCCATAGGTCCTCGTCTAAGCCTTTTGCCAGGCCATGTAAGTCTTCGATAACGGGGGTCGCTAGGGCCAGTTGGCGTATTTGTCGGAGTCCTAGGTAAAAGACAGCTTCTTCTATCCCATTAATTGGTTGCGTTAAGCCAAAGAGGGCAGAGTTTACGAGCCGCAGCAAGCGTGCGGTTAGGGAAGGATCTCTTCTGATAATTTCTGCGATCTGGGAGGTCACCCCCATTTCTACTTTTAATAAGTCGCCAAGGGCCGAGTTAATGCTTCTTAAGGAAGCCAGCTCCGGGGCTTTGTTTATCTGCTCCATCAAAGCAGCGGGTTCAAGAGGCGTAGGTATCAAGTGGGGCATTAAGGAAGGCATTCTTAGGGTCTGTTTATTGTGCTTATCAAAGCCTATATGTATATAGAGGCACAAACTCCTTTTCTGTTAATAATCGTAAAAACACTTTTTATTCAAAAAAACTCTAAAGTTATGTCCCCCTCATGCGACTTACATGGGTATCAAGACAAGGACGTTTTGATCAGGTTACCCGGCCTGAAAGTTTCGGGTTCCGTCTAACGGAATAAATAAACCCATCAAGGAAGATCCCCTATCATGTCACTCGTAATCAATTCCAATTCTGCTGCTACCGCTTCTTCGAATTATTTGAATGCAAATAACAAACTTTACCAGAAAAGCTTAGGTCGTTTGTCCAGTGGTTTTAAAATTCAAGGCCCATCAGATGACGCAGGGGGCTTAGCCGTGTCGATGAAAATGCAAGCCGCATTACGTCGTACCGATGCCTTGGTGACGAACATCGCTAACGCCGTTTCTCTCTTGCAAACTCAAGATGGCGCCATGAATTCGGCTACTTCTATCGTTTCTCGTATGTCCGAGCTTTGTACCTTGAGCAAGGATATTACAAAAGGCGCAACAGACGTTGCAAACTATGATACTGAGTTTGCTGCTTTGAGTGCCCAATTAACGAGCTTGACGAGTGCAAAATTCAATGGAGTCGATCTTTTTGGAGCCGCAGCGACAACTGCTACTGTTACCACTTCAGAAGATGGTAGCCAAAGCTTTGGTATTACAATTGCAGATTTAACGACCGCGGTTGCCGGTATTACAGCCATGGCAGGTACTTTAACTGGGGGTGCGATTGCTACCTTTACCACTGCGCTTGAAAATATCGCGACCAAACGTGCGCAAAACGGGGCGGAAACTAACCGTCTGGATTTCGCAAGCGAGCTGCTAACAACCAACCGGACGAACTTAGAAGCTGCAAATAGCCGTATCGTTGATACCGATATCGCTTCCGAGTCTACGAAGTTTGCCCGCTACGGCATCTTGGTTCAATCCGGTACCGCGATGTTGGGCCAAGCCAATCAGTCTGCTCAAAACGTGCTGCGTCTATTGATGTAGTTAGCTAGTATTCTTCAGGTCTTTGTACCTGTTGCTTAAGATTGGAGGGTCCCATCATTTAAAAGGTGGGGCCCTTTGGGGCAAATAAGGAATGTTGTACCTGCCATGTCACTCGTTATTAATTCAAATGCAGCCGCTACAGCTGCGTCGAATTACTTAAATGTCAATCAATCCTTATTTCAAAAGAGTTTGGGCCGGTTATCCAGTGGCTTTAAATTATTAGGCCCTTCTGATGATGCAGGAGGCCTCGCCGTTTCTATGAAAATGCAAGCAGCCCTTCGTCGTACAGATGCATTGATCACCAACGTGGCCAATGCGGTCTCTTTGCTTCAAACGCAAGATGGGGCGATGGGGTCTGCGTCAGCTATTGTTTCCCGTATGTCGGAGCTTTCAGCTTTAAGTGGGGACCCTACGAAAAGCCCGGCAGATGTTGCTAATTATAATACAGAGTTTTTAACGCTAAAAGATCAACTGATAAGCGTACTCGCTCAGTCTTTTAACGGGGTCAGTTTATTTGCCGCAGGTGCTTCATCTAAAACAGTTGTTACCTCAGCAGAGGGTACTCAAAATTTGCAGATCACCCTTGCCGATTTAGCAGCCGCGGTTACCCCGATTACCACCGCCGCAAGCTTAGCTGCTACCAGTATTCCGACTTACACAGCCGCGCTTCAAAGCATCGCAACCAAGCGTGCCAAAAACGGGGCGGAGACCAATCGCTTAGATTTTGCGAGCGAAGTATTGCTAACTAATCGTACAAATTTGGAATCCGCTAATAGTCGCATTTTAGATACCGATATTGCGGCCGAGTCTACTAAATTTGCCCGCTATAATATTTTAGTGCAGTCCGGTGCGGTGATGTTGTCTCAGGCTAATCATTCTTCTCAAAGCGTCCTGCGGTTGCTCGTTTAAGGCCTCGCTTTTGAGCGCTTTTGCACATCACCGTGCTCACGTACTTCTAGGTACGCTCCGCGCGCCTCCGCACAAAATCATCTCAAAATCGAGGCCTTAAAAAAGCAGCCGGTTGATGGGTTCTTCAAATCAGCATTCTCCAGTCGGTCTTACTCCGCTCCCCCTATTAGAGCTATGATTATTGCTATAAAGAGCAGCATAGCCCCCGTAAGGCGCTCAAAGAAGACGCGTTTACCGGCCTTGTGCTCAATACTGCCAAAATAATGGCCAATCGTCCATGCACACAAAACACTCCATATTCCACGGGAGCTGTAGCAAATGTTGATGATAGTAGCATACCCATAAAGGCTAATGGGTAAGCTATAAGTGACACCTTGTAGGGCCATAAGGGTAGCGCCTGAATATACCCACAGTTTGCTTTTTTTGGAGGCCTGCTTAAAATCATCTTTCATAAAAGGCAGCAGAAAGAGGGCCCAGAAAGCAATCCCGATAGACGCAACCGCGAGGAAGCTATACGGTTCATAATCGTGCGACCATTTTTGTATGAGGACATCCTCCATGGCAAAGCAGCCAGCTGCCGCCAGCGCATACGCAATGCCCTTAAACAGTCCGCGCTCTTTCCTAAAGCCCGAAAGCCCAAGGATGAAGACGGCCATCGCCGCCAAACTCGCTGCAATCCAGAGGTGAAAGGTCACCGTTCCCACCCCGATCAGTACGCTTAATGCCGCAACCATGACCACCTTGCTGCCCATAACAGGGGACTGTACAGACACTGCGGCCGAGCGTATGGCAATAATGACAAATACTTCTCCTAAAAATAAGCATAAGCTAACGACTAAGGGCTTCCAGATCTCAAGTTGAAGAATAGGCCCCTCCGCAAAGCAAAATAAAGGCAGAAATACAAGGGCCTGAATGGCATTGCAGATCCAAATCGTACGAATAGCGCCCGTTCCTTGAACCATCCCTTGCTTGAGGGCTAAAGCCGAGATAACGTACAGAAACGCGCTTAAAAGCGGCCCCCAGTAGACGAACAGTGGGGGAGTATCAATAATATCCATAGAAGCTTAATTCAGTATGCATAGACTTTGCTAAACGCAACAAGAGACCGCTGCAGAATGCCTTGCTTTATGAGTTTTTGGTAGGTTGTCGCGCCTCTTGTACCGTATATACACTCATCACTCCGTCCTACAAATTCCTCAAAATCAAAGCATTCTGCATCCGGCCTCTAAATAATTCGCTGGGGTTAGCCCCATTTTCTTTTTAATGAGACTTCTTGCTTATTTCAGAGTTGCACTGGCTTATTTAAAATATTAGCCTGTTTCGTCAATAAGCCCCTCTTTACCCTTTTTAGTGGATTCCTCTGGTAATCAATGCCTTCTTAAGATTCTTTCTGGCCCTCATCAGGGGGCAGAGGTCTTGCTCCGCCCGGGGACTTATACAGTCGGCGCATCCGAAGCGTGCGATATTATTATATCGGATTCCCTTTTCGAGGCAGAGCATTTTCGTCTCGTCTTTACCCCGCCTGCTCTTTCGCTGGAGCCTTTGTCGGGTCCTGTTTTTTTAAATGGTAAACGCGTGGTCGAGGGGCCTGTTGCCGTTCCTTTTCTTCAATTTATAACCGTTGGCACTACCCAAATGGTGGCAGGCCCAGACGGGGGAGGGTGGCCTCCTCTAACCGTGGCAGATGCTCCCGCTCTTCAGCTTGAAGACTCTTCTGTTCCCTCTAAAGATGCTGCAGTGTTGCCTATGGCAGACAACCACACCCCCGTAGAGCCTTCTGTCAATACACTTGCGGACGCTATGGGGCTTGCCAGCGGTCAACCGATGACTTCTAGCTTGTTAGATCCTTTACCAGCCGCATCATCTTCTTCAGGGGGCATTTCCATTACCCTTTGGCTCGTGCTTATTTTAGGCCTTAGTGTGTGTGGCGGCGGTATCTATTGGATCTATCAACAGGTCAGTAGCCCCTCCATGCCGGAGCATCAGGTTATCACTCCGCAAGAGCGCCGTACACGTGTCCTTCAAGCCATAGAGCTCCAGGGGGCGGGTAAAGAGCTCAGCGTAACCCTTTCTCAAAATATAGTCCTTATCACAGGTTGCACGCAGAAGGAGGCCACACGCCTTAGCCTGCGTCGGGCAGTTCTCCAGGTAGATCCTCAGGCCCTTTATCGCGTACAAAGTGAGGAAGCCTTGGTTAATGCCGCTCAAATTGTAATGGGGGAGTTATCTTTACCCGTTCGTATTACCGCGGCTGCCCAGGCAGGTTCCTTACGGGCTACAGGCTATGTGCCAACGATGGAGCTTTGGATGCGGGCCAAGGCCTTCCTAATGCACGATGTTGACGGGCTCAAGAGTTTGGAGGATAACGTATTAACGGCCGATGGGCTAGATAGCCTGGCCCTGCCGCTGCTAACAGCCCAAGGTCTGGCCGGGGCCATTACGTTTACCCCCATGCCCCACTTTGTCTTGGCCACCGGTAGCCTCACACGTGCCCAGGGCAAACGTTGGGATGGCGTCCTGACGGAGCTTAAGCAAAAACTAGGCGGCCGCTTGCTCATCAAGGACGAAGCAAGCCGGGCGGATCCTCTTGCCATTGATAATCAATACTTTGATGGGGAGATCGAAAGCCTAAGTACTGGGCAATTCGGTTTTATTTCCCTCAAAAATGGGCAAAAATATTTTGTCGGCGCTGTTCTGCCTAGCGGTTACACCGTGGTTTCACTTGACGACCAAGGGGTAACTCTGCGAAAAGGAGAAGAGGCCGTTGTCTTTAAACCCCAACACCCCTAACCCTAACCCCAACACCCCATGCCCCAAGAATTATTCCACGTGGTAGAGATGGAACGCCGCTTAAGAGCAGATCGTAGCGGCACCGTCCGCGACGAAATATTAACGAACCTGCGCACGAACAAAGTTCAGTTAAAAACCACCTTGGCCACCGGCCTTGCCTCTATCGATTTTGAAGCCTTGACGAAGCTTAACCGCGCGGTCGAGCAAGCAGAAATCGTTATCGAAAGCTACTGGCTCGCCAATCACCAAAACTAAGGCGCCTCTCCTTTTTACTTAAGAACTCATTCTTATTATGACTACGCCTTATACTGGTTTTACCACTGTATTAAGCCCCACCAGCATTTTGAATGCTATGTCGGGGTCACTCGGCATCGCCTCCAATCAGCTAACGGACTTACTCAATAACAATTTCGATCCTACCAATCCTAATTCGATCACGCTTCTGCAAATTTATACGGAGAATCTCAACGCCCTCTTAACCGCTACCTCCAATGCGATGAAGTCTGTGTTTGATGATGCTAGGGCCGTTCTTCAAAACATCTCCTAACCTGCTATCAGCATTCATGGCTTTTGAGTTTTTGCTGTGTTGTCGCTCTTCGAGGGCCTTTAGTCCACTCGCTCGCTTCGCCTTGCAAATTCCTCAAAATCCAAGCATTCTGACAGCAGGTCTTGTAAGGCTACCGAACATTCATTTTGAGCCCTTTTTAGCTTCACCGTGCTCACGTACTCAAACGTACGCTTCGCGCGCTTCTTCTAAAAATCATCTCAAACTGAACACCCGCGCACAGCTCCCTAAGCCAGTTGTCTTGGCGCAATTTCCATGATTTTTTAGCTTCTTAAAGTATCATAGCTTTTCCTTCAGTCGCTGTTTTTTTAACCCCTTCCTTTATTTTAAAATGGTTGATGCCCCTCAAACCCTTGATATGCCCGCCTCCAAAGCTGTGGATGGCGCCCTCTTGCGTCTTTTAGCCGAAATTGGCTTCGTTGCCACCGCCTGTGGCCTCTGGAGTCAGGCAGAGGAGATTTTTAGCGGTGTTCGGGCCGTTCGCCCGGCGAGTGAGTTCCCTGTTATCAGTCAGGCGCTAGCCCGCATGACAGTTGGGGATGACCGCCGCGCGATAGAGCTCCTACGCGAATCCGCTCTAAAAATTAATCCTGGCAATAACCTTGCCAAAAGCTTCCTCTGTCTCGCTCTCAAACGCTCTGGCAAAGTTGACGAAGCCGAACCCCTTATAGAATCCATCATCGCGGAAAATCAAGATGCTCGCGCGGTAGAAATTGCAAAGATAGTAAAAGAGGAACGCTTCGCCTAGGAGATCGTTGTTAAAGGACCTTCTTTTGAACACCTTTGAGTATCATCTTACTCACATACTCAAGTATGTTCCGTGAGTTTCGTCTCAAAATCATTTTAAAATAAGGCCCTTTAACAAGGATCTCCACAGTCTTTTTATTATAGGCAACGGCCTTTGTTCTTGATTATCAATCGTGGCTTGGCCACCCGCTTTTGCCAGAAGGCGTTAGCCGTAGGGCGGTTGAAGTCATTTCAAAATATTTTTTTTTACCCCAATGCCTCCTCCTAATATTAATCCTCCAGGTGGGAAAGGTTTCGTGCCTTCTAGCGCGTCTCCCAGTGATCCGAAAAAAGGTCATCTTGGTGGCTATGACGCACAAAATATTCAATCCCCTTCAGGGCGCGCGGGCAAAGAGCCACCTCAAGTGCCTACAAGAAAGCGGGATATTTTGTACAATTACACTGTTGGCCTTTTTACAGGTCCTAAAACCTCTCCATCGGTTTCATCTCAGCCTCCGTCTCGTTCAACCCCTCCACCGGTTGATGTCGATCTACAAGCCGCTATAGAAGCTTCTAAATCAACCCATGCCGACGAAGAAGCCCGCCGCCAATCAGGTAGCCCTAGCTCGTCGCCCGTTCCGTCCCGGAAGCCCCCTCCCGTGCCTTTTTCGCCGCAGGCGGTCGCACAGCACATTTCGCCCCCGTCTCGTCCAGCCCCGCTTCCTCCTCCTTCAGATGAGGATGCAGATCTCGCAGCCGCCATAGCCGCGTCTTTAGCGGATCAAAACAAGCCTGCATCTGCGTCTCTATCTTCCCTGTCGCAGCCCCTCTCAGATGCCGCTTCAGATAAAGATTTCGCCAAGATCTTAGCCGAATCTGCCGCTGCCGATGCCGGTAAAAATGCGGCCGCGGCCCAGCAAAGGGCTGCATTTTCGACTGCCATTGCCAACTCCCTTCCTGTTTACGGCTTAACGCTTCAAAAAGCCAAAGATGATGGGGATTGTTTCTACCACGCCCTGTGCGATCAGCTTAAATCTGAAGATTATCCAGATCCTCAAACCCTTCGCTTTACGTTTGATTCCTTCGTTGATGCCTTTGTCCAGGATCCTTCAAAATGTTTTGAAGCTAATACATTAGTGCAATCTAATTTTTATGATGGGGGCGATGCTTTAGTTGATTTGAAAACAGCGCATGCAAATAACACTATTTCTCAATTAGCCACCGCGTCCGGGGGTAAAACCGGTTGGGCTCCCATTGAGTATGCCCCTTTAATGGCCGCTTTTTTGCAGCGTCCCGTTCTCGTTTTTTCTCCTCAAAATACGGATAATAAGGGCCAACTTATCCCTATTCGTTACATGCTAGATAGTGAGGGTAAGGTTGCTTTACCCAATTCAGGAGCTGAGGGTCACGAAGCCATAGCATTACAAGCCGCTCTCTTCGCAGATACTTCTATCCCTAATAACGCTCTCATCCTTGTCTATAACGGGACGGATCATTGGGACGCCGCTTTCCGCACCTGATAAAAACTTACCTTCTCCGCGAAGGTTATTGCCAAAAAAACCGCTGTATAGTCACAGCGGTTTTTTTATGCCTATACCCATCCCTAAATGCCTGCATTCATAAATTCCCTCCGTTTTCCCTTAAAAACCCCTTATTGCGCCCCATTTCTCATTTAAAATGATTGTAAATTGTGTAAAAATCCCTTCAGTCGCCCTCGGTCTACTGGCTTCTTGTTGATAACATACATAGAAATACTTAGAAAAAAACTAAGTACTTTACCCTAAGAGGCGAAGAAAAAACACCTAAAAGGGCCCTTTTAGTATCCGCTACCAAACAGGCCTGTTTTTTTTCTTATTTTTTTTAAAATGTATGCTAAAATACTCTCGTTTTGTATTCATTCCATCTTTCAGTAACCAAATTTAATAAAAACTCAGGTAAAGCCTTCAATGGCCATCCATCCATCATCGCTTAGTCACCCTTTATCGCTTTATGCCCTCATGCTCGCTCTCCCTCCAGAACTGTTAACCTTATTTTCCTCTTCCTTCTTTGCCGGGGTGATGAAGGCGTGGTCCCGCAATATCGATGCCCGGCGGGAGGCTAATCAACTCGCCCTTCAAGCCATGCAAATGCGGAATGATTATGCTACAGCCGCTCGCGCCTTCGATGCCCCAGGGGTTCAGTGGACGCGTAGGACGATAGCCCTCATGTCCGCCTTCTCCATCATCGTCGTGCCAAAAATCGTCGCCATCTTCTGGCCAGAGGTGCCGATCCACATTTCCCATTCAGAAGTCTCCGAAGGCTTCTTGTTTTTTACCAGTGCGACGGAGCACCTTCGCTGGGTAGCCCTCAAGGGCCTTGTGATCACCCCTCTAGATACGCACATCCTCTCCGCCATTATCGGCCTATACTTCGGAGGCTCTATTATGGAGAACCGTTAACAAGCCCCATGTGCCGTCCCCCATTCCATCATCCTAACACCATCCTACCTATGTTTTCATTCGAACACGCTCACAATCTCGGCACCGCAGTCTTAGTCTTTATCGGTCTTCTCGGCGGCTACGTCCTTCTCCTGCGCATTCGCGAATATTACCGAGAGTCTCCTGATCCCAAAATTACTTACGCCTCCCGTACAGAGCACGAGAAGCTCCGCCAACACCTAACGGAAGCGCTTAGAGAGAGTAGGGCAGAGGTCGAGCGCCTCCGTGCGGATATCCGCTTAGATAACGATCGTATCAATCGTTTTATAACTAGCCACCGGGGGGAGCTCTCAGCCGCTCTAGCCGGTCAAGCCCTCTTAAATCAGCGCCTAACCGAAGTTTCAACTAAGTTAGATCGTCTTGTCGAGCGCCCCTAATAACGGCCTCATTCCTCCCTCATCTTTCATCTAACACCAAAACTAACCTTAATATCAACATTCTATTCTATCATGTCTTCATTCATCACACCACACGCTCCATCTTCCACTCCTTCCAGTCATTTATTACTCTTGCGTCACGCACTGCTTCTTCAGCTTAGCGCCGCTTACCCAGCTAGCCTTCCCTCCACAACCTTGTCTCAAGGTCTTCATATCGCAGGGCACAGCTTAACCGCGTTAGACTTACTGCGGGAGCTTACCTATTTGAAGGAGAAATCCCTGATCGAAGCCCTCTGTCCTTTGCTTAACCCAGCCGAGCCCCGTTACAAACTCACCGCTTCCGGAGAAGATTATTTAAGAACCCAAGCCCTCGTCTGACAACGGCCTCGAAATAATCCTTAGCTAGCCTCTGCTAATCCATAACCTTAAAGGGCTCATCAAAAGGCTCCATGGCTCCTGCCATGCCCAAAAAGTCCGTCATCCTTTACGTTAATCCATCATGCCCTTAACCGAAAATTTCAAAATCTTTTTAGAATCTATCCGTGTCGCAAAATATAAAGCGGATAAATTAATAGAGCTCATCGTGCCCGGTCACGAAATGGCCGAGGCCTCCATCGCCATTGTCTGGGAAGCCTTCTTTACCCATTTGTGCGAGCTTAAGGACGCTCCGGAAACTTTAGATGCCAGCACGCTTAATACCCTGGCCGGGGTTCTTCAAAAGCTCATGAGCAGCTTCACCCATTTGCGGGCTCTAGATGCAAAGTTAAGAGAGGCAGAAGACGGGACGCCGGCTGCCAAAAAAGCCGCAGCCGCCCTCAAAGCCACAACTGGCCTCACGAGCGAAACCTTACGAGAGATTGAAAGTCGCCTCAGCTTGCTATAATCATGACGGCTACTGATTCATTTTTTCTGCCCTACCAGCGCCGTTGGCTAGAGGATACTTCCCGGATGAAGATCATGGAGAAGGCCCGCCAAGTTGGCATGTCTTGGGCCACGTCCTATGGCATCGTTCGCCGTCAAGCCTTAGAGGGCACACAGTACGATGCGTGGATTAGCTCTAGAGACGAAGTCCAAGCGCGCCTTTTTTTAGAAGACTGCCGCTCATTTGCGGAGACATTAAATTTGGCCGGTACAGAAATGGGGGAGCCCGTCTTATCAGAGGACGCTCGCCCCAGTGCTTACACCCTTACTTTATCTAATAAACGCCGTATCCATTCGCTTTCGTCAAATCCCGATGCCCAAGCTGGCAAACGCGGGGCCCGCATTTTAGACGAGTTCGCCCTGCATCCCGATCCGCGGAAGCTCTATTCCATCGCCACTCCCGGCCTTACCTGGGGCGGGTCATTAGAGGTCATCTCTACTCACCGCGGGTCGAAGAATTTCTTTTTCGAGCTCATTCAAGAAATCCGCCATGGCGGCAATCCGAAGCAGTTCTCTTTACACCGGGTAACCCTCGAAGACGCTTTAAATCAAGGCTTTTTAGAGCGCTTAAAAAGCAAATTACCCGCGGACGATCTTCGCCAATCCATGGATACCGCCACGTATTTTGATTGGATACGCAGCAGCTGTGCAGATGAAGAATCTTTTAGACAGGAATATATGTGCGAGCCCGCAGACGACGCTGCAGCCTTCCTGCCGGTCGATCTCGTCTCCAGTTGCGAGTACGAGGCCGAGGCGAATTGGGAACTTCCCCTAAAAGGCCCGCATGATAAAAACGCGCATTACTACCTCGGGGTCGATATCGGGCGGGATCACGATCTAACGGCGTTCTGGCTAATAGAGGCCACTCACGGCCTTTTCCTCACCCGTGGCCTTACTTGCCTTAAAATACCCCGTTTGCAGAACAAGCAGAAGTTTTGGACGAATACATGCAGCTGCCCGGTCTTCGCCGCGTCTGTATTGATCAAACGGGGATCGGTCGTCAACTGGCGGAAGACGCTACCCGTCGCTACAGCGCTTATCGGATAGAAGGCCTCACCTTCACCGCTCCGGTAAAAGAGTCGCTCGTCTATCCTGTTCGCTCTGCTTTCGAAGCCAAAACCCTTCGCATTCCCTCCAGTCCAGAAATTAGGGCAGATCTTCGCTCCATTAAAAAAGAAGTCACCTCTGCCGGCCATTTGCGTTTCGGGGCAGATCGCACTCGAGGTGGCCATGCAGACCGTTTCTGGGCATTGGCCCTGGCGCTTCATGCTGCTCAATCCCCCCATACTGTTGCCGGGTACGAGCACGTGGGCCGTCCCGCTAGCCGCCGTTTTTCCCTTTAGTTCATTATTCATCCAATCCATCACACTTATGAAAACAAAATCATCCTTGCCTCGTTTAAAATCGGACCGTGCCTTATTTCGGCCCATTCGTAACTTAAACCCCGAGTCCCTTTCACGCCTGCTAGAAGCCTTTCATAGAGGGGATCTCCGCGCAACCGCCCTTATGTGGGACGCTATCGAAAGACGGGACGATGTCCTCCAAGGCGTCATCAGCAAGCGCAAAAAAAGCGTGGCCCGCCTCGGCTGGGAAGTTCTTACATTTGAAGATTCTGAAGAAGCGCAAAATCACAAACAAGCCCTTGAGTACTTCTATAATCATGTAACGTCTACCCATGCTTGTGATGAAAATGAGCAAGGCGGTTTTGCCCTTCTCATTAAACACATGATGGACGCCGTTGCTAAAAAATACGCCGTTCACGAAATCGTCTTTGAGCCCCGTGGCACGAACGATTTTGGTCTTCCTTTGCTCACGGCTACGTTTCGTTTTGTCCCTATCTGGTTTTTTGAAAATAGGGAGGGTCGCTTAAAATTCTTAAAAGAAAACGAGCCCACCGGTAGCACCGTTTTAGAGCGTGGCTCCTGGATGGTGACAACAGGGGATGGCCTTATGGAGGCCTCTTCAATCGCTTATTTATTTAAGCACTTACCCCTGTGCGATTGGCTTTTATACTGCGAGCGCAATGGCATGCCGGGCGTCAAAGGCCTTACGGATGCTATCCCTGGTACACCGGAGTGGGAGGCAGCCCGTGCCGCCGTTTCAGATTTCGGGGCAGAGTTCAGTGCCCTTATGACGCGCGGTACAGATATTCAAGCCATAGATCTCACCGGTCATGGGGATCTTCCTTATCCCCGTTTAATCGAGCGTATGGACCGCGCCTTAATCGCACTTTGGCGCGGGTCAGATCTTTCGACACTTTCTAGCACACAGGGCAGTGGGGCCTCTCTTCAACAAAGTGAGGCAGACTTACTCGAAGATGATGACGCCCTACATTTATCGGAAACTTTAAATGCACAGGTCGACCGTTTTGTTCTGCGCTACTTATTTAATACGGAAGAACCTAAAGCTTACGTGCGCCTAAAAATGCGAGATCGTCGGGACCGTACGGCGGATCTCGCCCTGTGCGAGCGCCTCTTTCACATGGGTCTTCCTTTGGCCGAGGCAGATGTTCGCGAACGTTTTGGCATTCCCACCCCTGGTTTAGATGAGCCCGTTTTAGGCCTCATCTCTGAGTAATCTTAATTTTTTTAAGTCATGACGCATACGATTTCTGATTGGTTTTTAATGGCTCCTTATGGGGAACACCCTTACGGGCCCGTCCTTCAATGCTTTACCCGCGAAGCCGCCGAAAACATGGCATACCGCTTCCATTCATTCTTGTATCGCTGTTTACGCGGCTTTTCGCGGGTTCCTATTTATATTGGTCATCCCGATAGCGAACGTTTTTTTAAACGTCCGGGGCACAAAAATCCTCAGGTTTACGGCACCGTAAAAGCCTTAGAGGCCCGCGAAGATGGCCTGTGGATGCAAGTTAAGTGGACGCCTTCTGGCGCCTGCCTTATGGCTTCTGGTCGCTATCAGTTTTTTTCACCCCATTGGTTGTTAGCATTTGTCGAAGGCAATATTTCGATTCCCAAAACATTAGTTTCAGTGGGGCTTACCAATTATCCGAATATTCCTAGCTGCTGTATTGATAATCAAAAAACGCAGGTAGTAGTACCAGAAGTTGTTATTCCTCAAGTCGCATTAAAGGTAGCCAGTGACACATTGCACCTGCGTTTTTTAACGCAAGATAAGCTTCCTGCGGGAAAATTTTTAGCCACGGTCCAATCCGGTAAACGTTCGAAAGAAGAATCTTACATTGCCGCTTGGTCGCGCGCTAAATACCGCCACCCCGAGCGCTACGAGTCCCTTAGTACCTAAAAAAACCCCATCACTCATAACCAAAATCAAACACTAAAAAATCATATGTATACATTAATCCTTATTCTCAAATTCATCCTATCGCCTATCGGGCTCTGCTATAATTGGCTAGATAGCTGTGCCGTGGCTCGCAAGCCTCGTCCCCATCCCTTCTTTCCGAATAAAGCTGCCAATGCATCGGAAGGTACCCATACGGGCCGTTTAACCCGCATCTTGGGGGTCAATGTTTCTAAACGCGGACTCTTAGTCAAAGCAGGTTCTGCACCTAATCAAGTCGTTATCTGCGATGCCCATTCTATGCCCCAAGGTATGGTTCTTAGCGGAGGCACAGCGGGGGATGCTGTCGCCGTAGCCCTCATGGGGGCGGCTGATAGCACATTCCTCATGGTATCTGCTACCCCTATTAAAGAAGGGGAAGAAGTCTTTGCCGCTACAGAAGGTCGCATCCAAGGCTACCCGACAGAAAAGGGTACCTATTACCGTGTCGGTCAAGCCCTTGGCTTTGCACGCCGCCCAGGGGAAGTCATCGAGGTCGATCCTTATGCCCCACTCTCCATCAACATCAGCTAATACAAATCTCTAATAATCCTAAAAGTATCTCATATTATGTCGAACACCCACACGCCTCGCGATAATGGACAATCCTTAAATAACGGCCAAGTCTATATCGCTAACGAAAACCGCTTCCAAAACAGCCACTATTCGGAGCCGCTCACTGCCTTCACTGTCGGATGGAAGGATAATGATCCTTTGGTCGAGCTCTTGGATTTTATCGCCCCCCCTGTAGAAGTGGCTCGCCGCTTCGAGTTTAAACGTGCAGATGAGTCCCAATGCTTCCTCTCCGAAATCGATGATATTCGGGCAGAAGGGGCAGCCTTCAAACGTGTTGAATACACGGGCTCCAGCGTTAATGAAAAGACGCTTAACAAAGGCCTCACCATTCGGGTAGACCATGATGATGTCGCAGGCGATAGCTGGCACGAGCGTTATGTACAAATCCTCATGCAGCGCCTATACCGCAGCGAGCTTCGTCGGTCCTTAGCCGCTCTCTTATCCTTAGACTCAGTAGGCCAAGCGCTTAATTGGTCGGATAACTCAGCTGCTTCTCCTGATTCAGATGTGCTTTCCGCTATTCTTGCTGTAGGCAATGCCTCGGGGGTAGAGCCTACACGTGCCCTCTTTGGTCGTGGGGCCTGGCAGCTGCGTCATCAACATTATGCAACGAATGATAAAGCTGCAGCCTTTGCAGGTCTTCTGTTAAGTCCTTCAGATCTTGCTATCCATTACGGGCTCGAAGCCGTTCGCGTTGCAAAAGAGCGCTTAGATGGCCCCGATGGCAAAGCCTTGGCCAACTACGCGGTGCTCTTTAATGCGCAGCAAGTGCTCGATAAAGATGATCCTTCAAATTTGAAGCGCTTCATCACCCCAACAGAGCAAGGGGCCTTCCGTGTCTTCTTAGAAGAGCATGCGAAGTTTACCGATATCTCTGTTGAGCATTACTCTAACATCGTGACGACGTCTACGCTTGGCGTCCAAAAGCTCATTATAAGCTAACAATCGCTTAAGGCGGTTTGATACAAAACAAAACACACCCGGCCGCTGTAGTCTTTTGCAGCGGCCACCCCTTCTATTACCATGAAACTTTGGAAAACAATAACCCTTGAGTGCCTAAAGACTTATCTTTTTGCCCCTCAATTAAACGCGCTTATCGATTATGCATCGATACCCGGAGGTCCCGATATCATACCCATGATTATCGAAGATACGATATCCCGCATCCGGGCAGAGGTCCACGGAAAGGTGAAGAATGCGCTCGATGATGATCATTTAACCCTGCCTCCAGAAGTACGCAGTGCCGCCATGCACCTTGTTTTAGAAGCTATTCAATCCCGTGTGCCGGGTATTTCTTTAAGCGATGAGCAGAAGGAAAATGCAAAGCAAGCCCGCGAACTGCTTCGCCGTATTTCTAAAGGAGAAGTGCCTGTTACGTACCCGAGCCCTTTTGAAGAAGATACAAATGCCTATGATGGGTTTTTCCCAAAACACCCACCGGTAGATGTTTTGTCTAAGCGGGCTCTTGTTTTTTCACGTAACCATTTTCGAGGATTATAATTATGTTTCATTCTACTTTAAGTGATTTGCAAAATAGCGTAACGGCTCAAATACGGGATAAAGAATGGCCGATTGATTTGATACGCGCCACCGCAGGAAAAGAAGTCATTGTAACGAGCCGCTTAACCGTAATCGTTGAGCCCCCTATACCCGAGAGGCCTAATCCGCATTTGCCGGGGCCGTATTTTGACCGCGTCCGCTTTTCTATGCGGGTTGTGACGAATACTTACCTGATGATCAATGGACCCTCTACAACAGAAGTCGCAGAGTATATTTGCGAAGTTCTTCATGGTTGGCAGCCGCCTGTAAAGGGCGTTTTAACCCCGCTTACATTAGCGGAACCTTCTCCCTGGGTCATTGAAAAAGACCCGAAAAACCACCCGCATGAAACGGTTCGGCTTACCTTTGTGGTAGCGGTTGATTGTGGGGCTTCTATCCCTGAAACCTATTAAAAACATTTATTATGAAAATTGAATTTGGAACCCATACGCTCTCAAAAGGAGAAGCTTTTAGAGAAGGCCCGATCGACTTAACCGTCGTGAGTGGCCGCTTAGTCCAAGAGGTAAACTTGATTGGGAGTATTAGTGCCCAGCGAATAGATAGGGGCAATGCGCACCATACCTTGCGCTTTCAAATAGTTAGAAAGCACGCTTCTTTAGAAGGGGCTTTAACGCACGCGCTTTTGCATGCGAGTAAGCTTCAAGGGCTAGAAGGCTTATTTAAAGCGACCTCAGAAGATGAAAAACCATCTGAGATTACCTTGCAAACGGCAGTTATGAAACGCGTGGAGAGCACCGTTAAAGGGCCTATAACGATTGATCGTTACGAGATTGTTGGCGGTCTGTTTCAACATAAAACAAAACGAGAATTATCATGAAGCTTTACGACTGTGCCAGCGAAGAAGAAATGTTGGAGCTTGAAGAACGTCATATGCGACGCGTATTCCAAGAAAATTTGGAACGCGAAGCCGCACGTGAGCGCCGCATGCGCGAATACGAAGAAATCATTCGTGGGATAGAAGAGGAAATGAAGAGCCATAATGGGCGTTTGCGTAATCTGAGAAATACTTAAAATTCATACAGTAATATTATCATGGAAAACTGGACTCTAAAATATCAAGGGGTTGAAAAAACTCTAGCTGAATGGGGGATTACAAACCTCAAACGCTCTGTAATGAACCCGGGGGAAGATACGGTAACGTTTAATCAAATAGGAGATGAGATAGAGGCTTTTGCAGCTGAGGCCCCTTTGTCTATTTGGAACGGCGGGGTGCGCTGGTTTGAAGGCCTTGTAACGCGCACCCCTGGCTACACACTGGCGACTGGGTCTCGTATGAGTTATGAGGTGAAAGGGCCTTTTTGGTATTTAGAGAATACAGTTTACCAACAAGTTTGGCAGGAGGCGACGTCTTATGAGGCAGAGGCTACAGAATGGGCCCCTGTTTATAAAGGGCGGGTTGTCCTAGGCCAAAATACAGCAGGGCAGTCGATACGTAGCGCTGGGGCAATAGCTGATATTGCAGAGTATGCCATACGCTGTGGAGCGCCCTTTGTTATAGGTACTATTGAATCGGATTACCCCTTGCCAATGGATGAGCTGCGCGATGTATCGTGTGCTGAAGCTTTGTCAAGGGTGCTCCGTTTTGCTCCGGATGCAGTGGTTAGTTTTGATTATCATGCAGAGGGGTATCCTGTTTTAAATATTAGGCAGAGGGCCAGTGCTATGCCTTTAAGCCTTCATGTGACGGAAGATAAGCTGAAGCGTTTTGCCATTACCCCGCGGCATGACCGTGTGGCCCCCGCTGTGATCCTTAAGTATGAAAAAGTCCACCGTGTAGGTAGCCATACATGGGCTACGACTGAGATTGAGGCTTACCCAGAAGGGGAAAGAGCAGAGCAGCCCAAGGCCATTGTCTTGACCCTTGAGCTTGCAGGCTTGCGGGCGCATGAGCTTAAGCAAGCGGTTAAAACGGCCCCCATTTTGCCAGAGTCAGGCGATTGGTGGGCCCGTCATTTGCCGAGCTTGGGGGCTATAAAGGAAGGATCCCTCGTGGTTAAGCATGCACAGCGCCAAAGCATGCTACCGGATGAGCTGGTAGGGGGTGCAATTGCAGAGTGGATGAATTGTGAGGTAGAAGAAGAGGTTGTGCGGGCTACTTTAGCGTATGAAACATTAGAGGGCACTGCGGTTGAGCACCCAGTAGCGGTGAGGCTTCAGGCGACTTCTGCGATTCAAAAAATGTACACGTATGCGATGACTGATAGTATGGAGGAGGCTCCTCCGCTAGGCTTAGCCAAAGCTTTGTACGAAGCTGTAGCGACACTGTCTTATGAGGGGGAGGTGGCCCTGTGCGGGAGTGAATACTTGAATCAATCCTATTTGGGGAAGACGCTTTGTATGGTGGGGGGTAAGCCTGAATGGGAAGCGATGGGGGCTTTAATACAGTCTGTAACTTACCAGGTAGAGACGGGGGATGTGGTACTAAAATTTGGCCCGGTAGGCCTCTTGGGTGCGGATGATTTAGTAGAGCTTTTGCGGGCAAACCGCGAGCGCAGGCCGGTTCAAAGGGCGCCTTTTCGAGCGCTGGGGCGGTCTTCTTCTCGTCAATCGATTAAGCAGGCGACTCATGCGCGTTTAGAGAATACGGACCGAGGGGTAGGACGTATGAAGCGTTTGGTATTGAGCGAAACGGAAAAAACAGGGGCTATTGTCCTTGATATGGCGGCTTTGCCAGAAAATGCACAGGTAGAGTTGCGAGAGGAAACGGTGTGTCATAATGGCGTTTTGCTTAAGCGCTTGGTGCTCGCCAGTAAGCCTTATGCACGCTAACTAAGATGGAAACGTACCCTCATTTTTTATATCCGGTAAGTGAGTATGGTTTACCGCTCAGCCTTATGGTAAAGGCAGCTACGGGAGATGAAGGCCTAAAGGGGTTGAGCCCCGAGGCCTTTACAAAGCTTTATTGGACGCTCATGGGCCTTCGGGTGCATTATGCTTTCTCCGCAAATGGGAGGGTGATAGAGCGGCGTTATGAAGTGCCAGTGTGGCTTTTGCCGCATGAAAGAAGCGTCCAGCTGCCTTTTTGTGGGATAGAGGTGGATGAAGCCCATGCGGCCTTTGGCCTGAACCTGGGGCTTGGGAGCCCTACCATTGAAGTAGGTGGTACCGTGGCTGTAGACTTTCTTTTATTTGATGAATCCGCCTATGGGTTGTATAGCATGGGAACAAGGAGGCCGAAGGAAAGTGGAGGTGGGGTTACTTATCGTATGAGTGTTTTCGAGCAAGAAATGGACGTTTATTTAAAGAGTTTTAAGGGTTCGGCAGAGATTCAATTTGTAGAAATAGAACCTGTGTGGGCGATGTTTTAAATATTTACTGGATTTCTAGAGTTAAAGTTGTTACGAGCTTATTTCATGTATAAAACATATGTATGTTGTTCAGATTCATCGTTTCGAAGCGAGGTGAAGGTTGTTTTTACTGCGTTCGGCTGCTTCTGAACTGTTTGCTTTCGGTCAGGTGAAAAATTGTATTTGAGAACTTTTATTCTTTGCATGAATATTATTACTAAAAAATTAAAACAAGCAGTGTGCTGGGGTATATTAGGCATTGGGATGCCTTTCTTTGTTCAAGGTATGGAAAGTGGAGGGTGGGATGTTGGAGATAGGTCATGGATGCGTAATGTTGATGAAATGACCGAGGAAGAGAAAGAGCAATTAGCGATTGAGTTATCTATGCAAGTGCTCATTCCTCATCAAAATGAAAAGCCAGATGAGGGGGGAGTGTATTGGCACGAGATGTTTCGCCGTAATACGACTCATGTTGAGCAGCCTTTCGCAGAAGATCCAATAGTGAAAATAAAAAATGAAAAGCCCGGAACCGATGAGGAGACTGTCTTGGATTTGGGGCTAGAGAGGGGAGAGTATTTTCTTAACAATCTCAATCAATTTTTCACGCTAGATAATCTTTGGACGGAGGCTGCTGATAGTTGGCTGCATAATCTGAATTATCCAGGGCTTGAAAGTCTGATTGCATATTTACAGAACGCAAAAGCAAATGATGATTCGAGATTCGGGAATATTGATTATGATAAATTGATAAAGCCCATTATTCTCTTGAAGTATCACGCGCAGTTTATAGCTAATGTTAAGCGTTATACAGAGTATACGGATCATACCTTGAGGCAGTTATCTTTCAATCAATGCGGTTATCAGTTTATAATCGAATTATATAATAAACTTGGAGTCGATGGTTTGAAAATTGCTCTGCAATCCTTGGTGAATAAATATGGTGCGATTATTGCGTTAGATGATAGTTTGTGCTCAATTTTGAGAGCTATCACTCAGGGTGAATTTCAAGATTTTAGTTTTATTCAAGATTTTAGTTTTTTGAATGATGTGCCAGGCTTTGGTGTTTATGATGCTTCCGCACAGGTACATTCTGAGCGAGTTAACGAGGAGTCTGAAGCAGCCTTTGAAGCGGACATAGCGCTCGCTATAGAGGCATCTTTAAAAACAGGCGAGTATACAGAGCCTGAATACTTGGAAATAAGGGAGATTAATTTAGATAATACGACGCCATTGACAGCTGATGCGACGCCATTGATAGAGGAGAAAAAGAATGAAGAACCTGAATCAGAAGATCAGTTCCCTCTATATCGATTGCATCTTCCAGAAGGACTAGACGTTTTGGTGGCATTGGACGAAGCTCGGCGAAAGAAAGAAGCAGACGAACGGACCAAACGGAAAGAACAGCGGAAAGAAGAAGAAGAAGAACGACGCAGGAAACAACCTAAGAAATTTAAAGAAGAGCAGCAGTAAGGGCAAAAAATTTTATAGATGGAGGGTTTTGTTAACCTTGTAAGAATTGTTCCTCAAAAGGGCATTGCATTGTTCATGATAGGTTTTATACAAAAGAAGCCATGATAAGGCCATTTTCTGAAATTAAAACTGCGTGTGAGAGCTTAGTGCGCCGGGCTGGGCATTTGTGGAGGTTTCTTTGACGTCGAGGGCAAACAAGAACAAATAGCGACGCTAGAGGCTCAGATGGGGGAGTCAGGGTTTTGGGATAGCCAGGAAGGCGCTCAAAAAGTGATTGGGCAGGCCAATGGATTTAAAGGCGTCATCCAGGGGATTGTGGCTTATCGGAAGCGTTTAGAGGATGCGGTGGCCCTTAAAGATTTGATCCAAGAAACGGGGGAGGAAGAGGTGAGCTATGTGGCGGAGCTTGAAGGGGTTTTAGTGGCCCTTGAGGCCGAGATGGAGACCCTTGAGGTGGCGAGCTTCCTCAGTGGGCCGCATGATAAGGCAAACGCCATCCTGAGCATCCATGCAGGGGCAGGGGGGACAGAGTCTTGCGATTGGGCGGAGATGCTTCTGCGTCTTTATACGCGGTGGGCGGAGCGCCGGGGCTTTGAGATGGAGATCCAAGATTTGCAAGCGGGGGATGAGGCCGGGGTTTCCCGGGCTACTATACGCCTCAGTGGGCCGAATGCTTATGGGTATGCCAAGGCAGAGCGGGGGGTGCACCGGTTAGTACGGATTAGCCCGTTTGACTCGAATAAGCGCCGCCATACTTCTTTTGCCTCAGTGGATGTGATTGCGGAAATTGAAGATGATATTAAATTTGATATTAACGAGACGGAGCTGCGAATTGATACTTATCGCTCTAGCGGAAAAGGGGGGCAGCATGTGAATAAGACAGATTCGGCTATTCGGATAACCCATTTGCCCACGAATATTGTGGTGACGTGCCAAAATGAGCGCTCCCAACTTAAAAATAAGCAGAGTGCGATGAAGACCTTAAAATCCCGCTTGATGGAACGTTTGGAGGATGAAAAACGCAGCACGATGGAAAAATTTTATGGAGAAAAAGGTGAAATGGGCTGGGGAAACCAGATCCGCAGTTATGTGATGCAGCCGTATCAATTAGTAAAAGATTTGCGGACGGGAGTGGATACAGGGAATGTACAAGCGGTTCTAGATGGGGATATTGATCCTTTTGTCAATGCATGGTTGCGGGCCGGGGGGCCTACTGCAAGGAAACAGGCGGGCGTGGAGGAGGAAGATTAAATGAAATAATTAAAATGTATAGCATTGACGTCGCAATTTTTAAAAAAAGCTGCTTCTTCTTTGTTTTTCATAACATGAATATACGTTTGTTATTTTTTATAGGGGTGATGATGGCAATGCCTATGAGGGCTTGGGCCGTTCCTCACGCAAATATGTCAGATGAGGCCCGTGTTTGTTGGCGGCGTATTGATCGATTTAAATTTTCAAACAATCACCTCGGCACAGTCATTGAAAGTTATTTGAAGGGTTATTACAGAAACCTTTCAGAAGAAGACCGTTCAGCGTTATTAGACTATGTGATAGATTTTGCTGGTAATGCGGGTATGGGTCAGCATTTTATTAATGAATTAATCGGTATATTTGGTGAGAGGGGTATATTGCGCTCACAGGTGCCTGAATTAATAGTAGATGAGCGAGTGGGTGCCATGGTGAATGAGGCGGGACGAGTGGAAGTATTGAAAGTCTTTCCTGACGCGGAGCAACTCAGTAAGAAGCGGCAACCCGGCAGAGGGCTAAGAGTAAATATTGAGAATCAACGAATGGGGAAATCGTCTAAGCAGTTGAATTTTGATGTTTGCGAGGAGGCTTGTTCGCAGCAGAGTAGTGGTATTGTTTTCGGTAAGAGTATTCAGGAGGCGCTTAATGATATATTATTGAATACAACTTTGCATCTTCAGCCAGTGCAGCCAGTGGGAAGTCAGGTTAATATTATAGAGAATTATGCGGATAATAATAGGATAAGTGATGATGACACAGATATGCAGGAGCAGGAGAAGTGGCGAGATTATGAGCAGGAGGTGGATGAAGATGCATTAGAGGCTTTAGCCTATGAGGATGTGACGATTTTTATGGCTGATGAAAATCGGTATTTTGATATGCATACAGGCGCTTTTACAGAGGCGGCTTTGGCTGTTACTAAGCAAATGTCTCGAGAGCGCGTTATGAAAATAGCGGAGTTATTAGCCGTACATTGTGAGCGGTACCCTTTGAGCCACGTAGCCTATGACGGGCCTCTTCTTCACTGGTGGTATAATGTTAATACGAGCCCTTTAGCCGTACATGTGAGGATGCAGGAGATCATTCAGGATCTTGATGAGTTAAAATAAAGTTGCAGCCTCTGAGATTGTGGAGCGGGTTAGCCTTACAGGTGGGCCTGAGCATTCGAGTTTAGACGAGTCAATGCAACCTGAGTGCGCGGCTTCTAGATAATGCATGTTTTCGGGTTTTTAAATAGTTCCACATAGTTCTTTTTGCGCTTTTGTGAAATTAGATAAGGTAAAAGGTGAGGGTTGATCTTTAGGATTTTATCGTTTAGGTTTCTGCTTACCTATGGACTTTAATCTTCCCCTATTAAAACTTTCGGCCCGTGATGCGCGGGGCTTGGCGATGGATGCGGTAACAAAAGCGGCTTCGGGCCATTTGGGCTTGCCGCTTGGGGCAGCGGATGTGGGGGCGGTATTATTTGGCCAGGCTTTGCGCTTTAACCCGGAGGTGCCCCGTTGGATAAACCGGGACCGGTTTGTCCTTTCCGCTGGGCATGGCAGCATGTTCCTTTATAGCTGGCTACATTTGGCAGGGTATAACTTGCCGCTGGAGCAGTTAAAACAATTCCGCCAATTGCACAGCATTACCCCCGGGCATCCGGAATTTGGAGAGACCGATGGGGTAGAGTGTACGACTGGGCCTTTGGGCCAAGGGGTGGGGAATGCAGTGGGGATGGCGATGTCTGGCAAGATGGCCATGGCGCGTTTTAACACGGCTGAGCATACGCTGCTTGATTACCATGTGGTAGCCCTTGCCGGAGATGGATGTTTGCAAGAGGGGGTAGCGGCCGAGTCCGCTTCTTTTGCTGGGCATATGGGGCTGGATAATTTTATTTTAATTTATGACTCCAATGATGTGACGCTGGATGCGGCGGCTAGTAAAAGCCAAAGCGAGGATACGGCCCTGCGTTTTAAAGCTTATGGCTTTGATGTAGAGACGGTGGATGGACATGATATGGAGGCTTTTTTTGCAGTGTTTGAACGGGCAAAGGCGGCTAAAAATGGGCGGCCTAAGTTTATTGTAGCGCGTACGCAGATTGGCCGGGGTATACCTGAGGTAGCGGGGACGTGCAAGGCCCATGGGGAGGGCGGCGTAAAGTTTGTCTCCGCGGCCCGGAAGGCATTGGGGCTACCGGAGGAGCTTTTTTATGTATCCCCCGAGGTGCGGGGTTATTTTGCTGAGCATAAGGCCAAGCAGGTAGCGGCTTATAATACGTGGCTTGCCACTTATACGGCGTGGAAGGCGGCTAATGCGGAGAAAGCGCAATTACTAGAAGGGGCTTTGGCGCATATGACGCCGGCGGATTTATCTGCCAAGATACCGGCCTTCCCAGCGGGCAAGAAGGTGGCGACCCGCTCTGCCGGGGGGGAAGTGCTCCAGAAAATTGCCGAGGCGATGCCGCTCGTTTTAAGTGGCAGTGCGGACCTGCATGGCTCTACCAAGAATTTGATCGCAGGGGTAGGAGACTTTGACCGGGAGAACCCCCTAGGGCGGAACATCCACTGGGGTATCCGTGAGCATGCGATGGGGGCTACGATGAACGGGATTGCGTATGACGGCTTCTTTCGCGTTTCCGGGGCGACTTTTCTTACCTTTTCCGACTATATGAGGCCGTCGGTACGGTTGGCGGCTTTGGCGAAGTTACCGGTATTTTATATTTGGACACATGACTCTGTAGCGGTTGGGGAAGATGGGCCCACGCATGAGCCGGTGGAGACGGTGTCGTCTTTGCGCCTTATCCCGAATTTAGATGTGATACGGCCTGCGGATGCGGAGGAGACGGCTGGAGCCTATGTGGCGGCTTTGCAGCGCAAGGATGGGCCGACGGCGCTTAGTCTTTCCCGGCAAGATTTGCCTCTTTTAGATAGTGTACCGGTAGAAACGCGGCGGCAGGGGGTATTAAAAGGCGGCTATATTGCGAAAAAAGAGACGGCCCCCCTAGAGCGTATTTTGATGGCGACAGGGAGTGAGCTGCAGCATGCCTTTACCGCGGCTGAGACACTAGGAGCGGGGACGCGGGTTGTCTCCTTGCCGTGTTTTGAGCGATTTGACCGGCAGCCTCAGGCTTACCGAGACGAGGTATTGCCGCCTAGTTGCCGGGCCCGGATAGCCATGGAGGCGGGGGTGACGGCCTTGTGGCACCGCTATGTGGGGGATAGTGGCCGTGTGATTGGGATTGACCGCTTTGGCATGAGTGCCCCAGGTGACACCGTCCTGCGGGAGCTAGGGATGACGGCGGAGCATTTTATTAAAGTAGCCCAGGGGGTGTGTACGGAAAATGGGGCGTGTGATTTGGATGATACGGTGGCGCTGGTCGATGCGGCGTGTGGCACTTAAGACCGATGAGAGAATGCATGCTTTTGAATTCCTTCGAGTATCACCGTGCTCACGTACTAAAACGTACGCTCCGCGCGCTTCCACTCGATGGAAATGCTTTTTTCCTTATAATTTTTTCCAAAAATGCGGATTATTTTAACGAATCAACCGAGTTGTTGGAGAGGGGGCCTATTCAAGGGTGAAGAGAAAACATCAGGGGAACAATGAGAGATGCTCCAGGAAGGAAATCGCTGTTTTTTGGTATAAGGCGCAGCGTGAGGCAGGGCCTCACGCTGCGCGAGTCCGGACTGCTAACGCAGTCTGAGTTGAAAAATATTTCAATTTTTGAACTTTCGAGATCATGAAGAGACCGATTGCAGCATGTTTTGATTTTGAGGAATTTGTAGGGCGAAGCGACGAGTGTACATGCGGTACTCGAGGAACGACAACCGACCAAAAACTCAAAAGAAAGGCATTATGCAATCGGTCTCACTGTAAGCGTGCGATTTTTTTAGTTGTTTATTAGAGCAGAGGATTTGTAAGGGGTTGGTCTAGGAGGTTTTGGTATGTATTTTTAGGTATTCAAGAGTGGTATTATGGGGTGAAGAAAACGTTATATTTAAAGATACATTATACTTGGATTTGCTTTTTTAAAGAAAGCCTTCACACTCTGCGTCATTGCTTAAGGATTGTTAGATGGCACCCTGCTAACTCATAACCCCTCAGTAAAAGCTTGGCCTCAAAACTAAGCTTAACCTCAAAAAACGAAACCCAACCTCATTCTATCCATAATGAAACAAATGAAACTCAACCATGAGTCTCTCGAAAACCGTAGCCTTTTAGCTGCTTGCGACGCAATCTACGAGTCAGATTTTACGCTTAACCATAACGGTGCTGTGTTGCCAGTGGTTAATTGTGTGTTTGCAGCCCCTATTTTGATTACTACTGCCACCGATACGCTTGCATTTACAATAGAAGGCGTGCCGACACTGAGCTTAAATCATATCTTTAAGACAGGTGGCGTAAGTCAGCATTGCGTGACAGAGGAAGCTGCTGGCAATCATTTGCTAAATTGCCTTCAAACAGATAAAGCTGAGTTGAAATTTTCAGCATCTCTCAAATTAGCTGATAACACGGTCGCAGCTAGCAGCACTTGCACGTTGGCCTTTGCCGATGTTGTCTCGATGCCCATTAAATCACAAACTGTGGCGTTCCCTGCGCTTACTGTTGGGACTCTTCAAGATACACCTTTCGGGTTACCTTTTTGGAATTCAACAACCAATGCGGGGGCAAATTTCTTTGGTGTCACTGTTCCTACTGGAAATGTTCCAGTTGGGTTAGTGGGTGCCGGTAATGAGATTGTTTCGCTTCAATGCCCGCTCTTTGTACATGGCCGTTTTATGGCCTGTGCAGATGGTAGCTACCAAATCGTAGAAGTCTTTACTGATGCCGTGGGTGCGCCTGCAGCAGTGGGTGCGGCTGTTACGACAGGTACGGCTATTACATGTACGGCTACTAGTGCAACTTCAGCTTCAAGCATAGCCTTAGGTGCTACTCCTGCTCAAGTCACGCTCAAGGGTTTTGGTTTAGCTGATATCCAATCAGCGGTAACGCCTGGTACCGGCAGCGCGATTGACTACAACTCTAATGCTAACACTGACATGTTAAACGCAGCTGCTCACCAAACTTGGGCTACTTATGCCAGAGATTGCAACAGTGGTAAAATTGCTTGCGACTACCTCGAAATCAGTGACGACGAGTAAAACTGATTATTTGTTATACTATTATCTATAAAATTAACCTCTAGTACCCTATTACTATGAAATTATTTCGTTCCTTAATTGTTGCCTCTAGCCTCCTCGGTTTAGGTGCTTCTGCTGTTGTAGCTGCTGAAGCGGCTGCTAGCAGTCAATCTTGCTCTACTAACTGCATGATGCCCTGTAATTGGGATATGTCCATGCACCGCTTCTACGTCGGAGGCGGACCTGTTTATTCTTCGAACCATAAATTCAATGGTTGGGGCGGAACGGGGCATGTAGGCTACTTCTTCCACAAGAACCATGCCGTTGAGCTTGAGTTGAACTACTTCGGTAGTGAAGCCGATCAGTGTTTGAATGGTAGTTTTAAGAACAAGGCATTGGGGTATACGAAGGGTAATCCTATTCTGACGACCAATCAGCTTAATGCAAAGTTGGAGCAATGGCCGCTTATGTTAAACTACCGCTACCATGGTTGCTTGGCCGACTTTGGCTGCTGTGACCATGACTGGATGAAGCGCGTGCTCTTCAACCTAGGTGTCGGTATCGGTATTAACTTTGCCCGTACTAAAACGGACATATGTTATTCAGAAACTTCAAAAACGGGCGGAAAAACGGTTACGGGTTCATACTCTGATCATGACAGCCACACGGAATTCGCAGCCCAGATCTTCGGCCAAATGGGCTATGCCATTACCGATAACTTCTCGGCGTTAGTAGGGCTTCGTGCCTTCTTCACCGAAGAGTTCAAGTTTGGTGATGTACGTAACAAGCTAGATGCTGAAGCAACCTCCCTCGTGGTGGACATGGGCTTCAACTGGCGCTTCTAAGGCCAGGGTTTAGCGTTGCTTCGGCAATGCTCAAGCTTTGTCTAAAAAAGCTCTAGGGCTTTTCAGCAGGCGGGTTTCCTTTATTGGGAGCCCGCCTGCGTTGTTTTTGCATTATACTGCATCCTTTTGGCATCGCCCTTTTGTCGAAATTTGTTTTGTTAGTGGACCTTATGAGGTATTTATTTTTGCAATTAGGGGGGTGGGGGCGATGGGTAGCTTGGGGAGTTATTTTTATTTGCGGGCTAAATTTAAGCATAGGGGTACAAGCCTCGATTAGGCCTCTTTTTTGGGAGGAGGGAGCGTTTTTTGAGAATGAAAGACTGAATCTAGATGCGGTTTGCTTAATGCACCCTGAGGGGGGCGATGCTTTGGCGGATTGGTTTGCGGGGATCCAAAATACCACGTTGGATGCCATTTTGCCGGTAGAGTTTAAGAACCTGCAGTGCGCGCGTATACCCCAGTGCTTGCCTCCGGAGGCACCCGTGCAACGCTATGTGGTGTATGATTGGGGGTCTAGCAGTGTGCGCCTGCTTGTAGCAGATATAGACCCGGCAGATCCTGAAAAAGGGGCGCTTGAGCACTTTCGGGCGACGATCCCGCTGCCATCCCATTATGAGGAGGGGGATTTGCCGGGGCGGCTGGCGGCCTGGGTGGCTATTAAGTGGGGGGTTGAGGCTTTTTTCCCGGGGAATGATTTGCAGCACCGGGCGATTGCGACGGCTGGGCTGCGGGCCTCTCCCTTGGGGGAGCGGTTACGGGTAGCCGTTGATGCGTGGGGGGTGCCGGTTCGCATATTGTCTCAAAGGGAGGAGGGGGCTTTGGCTTTGCGGGGGTTAGTTTATAGACACCCTCAGTTGGCCTTAGATAAAGCGTTGGCGTGGGATATTGGGGGCAAGAGCATGCAGTGGACGGCCCAAGAAGCGACGGGCCTGAGTGTTTTGGGCAGTGATGGCGGGCTTTTTCATTTTATAGAAATGTGGCAGGCGGAAGATGCAGGACAACCCATTGATACGATGCCTATTTTTGAAAAAGCTTATGCGTGTGCGCATGCACTCTTTGCCGCTGGGTATCCGGCCTTGGCGCGTAAAGGGTTTGAGGGGGATGAGTTGGGGCGCTTGCGCAACTTTGTAGCCCAGCGCAAGGTGTACGGGGTGGGGCTCATTCACCATTTATTTGCGCACCATTATGTGCAGGCGATTTTAGGGATCCAGACGCCTCGTTATACGCAAGACCAGCTCCGGCGTACGATTTTGAAGCTAGTGGAGATGCCAGAAAAACAGGTTTTGGCCCTGCGCTTGCCCCAAGTTTTACTGAATAAGAAGGATCATTTATTATTGGGCTTAACTCTATTATTAGCCGCGATGGAGGCTGTGGTTATTGATAATGTGATCCCGATTGCGATTGATAACCGCGAGGGGTTGCTTGCGGAAATTTGGCAAGTAGGGAATTTGTAGGCAGTTTGCTGAGCATTTGGGGAATTCGTTTGCCACGGGCTAGTTTTTGTTGAGGAATCTTGTCATGCCAGGCTCACAGGATAACCAGTCGGATTTTTTTGCAACCCCGGCGGTGCCTCAGGCTGAAGGGGGAGCTTATCGGCCGCTGAGTACCCGTATGCGCCCTCGTACGCTAGCGGAGGTAGTGGGGCAAGCCCATTTGGTGGGGCCGTATTGCCTGCTGCCGCGTTTAATTAAAGCCAATCAATTGGGCAGTGTGCTCTTTTATGGCCCCCCAGGCTCCGGGAAGACGACTTTGGCTGAGGTGATCGCAGCACAGACAGCAAGTCGATTTATCCGCCTCAATGCGGTGATGTCGAATGTGGCGGAGTTGAGGGACGTCCTCCGACTTGCGCGCCAATACCCGCAGGAGCGGCCCATTTTATTTATAGATGAAATCCACCGTTTTAACAAGGCGCAGCAGGATCTGTTGCTGCCGGATGTTGAGGCGGGGCATGTCCGCTTAATTGGGGCGACCACCCATAACCCGAGCTTCTACCTAACGGCGCCGCTACTTAGCCGCAGCCAGCTCTTCCGCCTGGAGCCACTGAGTGTAGAGGCGATAACCCAGGTATTAGGGGCCGCTTTAGTCGATACGGAGAGGGGGCTTGGAGGCTTTCGCTGTGAGGCTGCCCCGGGGGTTTTGGAGGCGATTGCAGGCTTTAGCGAGGGGGACTTGCGTCGAGCTTTGAATGCGCTGGAGGTGGTCGTCCAAAGTTTGCCCTTGGGGGCGCCGTTATCCCAGGAGGCGTTGGAGGCCTTTGCGCTGGAGCGGCATATCCGTTATGACCGCAATGAGGATGAGCATTATGATACGGCCTCAGCCTTTATTAAAAGTATGCGCGGGGGGGACCCGGATGCGGCTTTGTATTGGCTTGCCAAAATGTTGGCCGGGGGGGAGGACCCGCGTTTTATTGCCCGCCGCTTAGTGATACTGGCCTCAGAAGATGTGGGGATGGCTGACCCACGGGGGTTGCCACTGGCCATGGCGACCTTCCAGGCCTGCGAGGCGATAGGCCTCCCCGAGTGTGGGATTAATCTGGCACATGCGGTGGTTTTTTTAGCAACGGCCCCGAAGAGTAATACGGCCTATATGGCCTTTAAGCGGGCAGAAGCCGCTATTGCCAAAGGGCCCGTCCAAAGTG
>JANYEO010000266.1 GCA_025363025.1 Opitutia bacterium | reverse complement strand
CATGACTTCCCTGAAGCCGTTTCTGGCCAGGATTATCAAATAAGCCCGGAAGCTTTTTATATGCCGAAACCGGTGGGGGCAGAGGCCCTCGTGGCAGAGCGCCTGATGCGGTGGAAAGCATTAAAACAAGCGATAAAGGGATCTCAAAAGGCATGATTTATGAGTTTTTGGTCGGTTGTCGTTCCTCAAGTACCTTTAGTACACTCGTCACTTCGCCCTACAAATTCCTCAAAATCAAAGCATTTTGCAATTGACCTTTAAATCATTAAAAGGCTTCTGGCAAAAAGAGTTGAAGGTGGGGAGTACCCGCAGTAGTTTAGGGGTTGCTGCAGTTTTTTATCTTAACCTTTAAAATTACCCCTTCATTACCTCAAATGAAAAACTATTTTTTTCGATGCTCATTCCGCGCGTTTATTCTGAGTTTAGCTTTAAGTGTGCCTGGGGCTACGGCTTTGTATGCGCAGACAGTAGGGCTGCCTTTTAGTGATGCCAGTGCGGTTACGCTTGCAAGGCCAAAGCTAACGGATGGCACTGATGGGGGCTGTGTACTTCTCAGAATAGTGGCGACGCACTTTCAGCTGATTTTCTTAGATGCTAAGGGGAAGGTGACCCCGCCTCCTTGTGATGCAGCCAGTGTGCGTTATGTTTATGATAATAATAAAAACAATGGCAAAAAATATAATATGCAGCTCTCCATTGATGGGAGTGGGGCTTTTTTAACAGCGGATAGAACCATTACGCCGCCGAATATTTGGGTATGGGTGCGTTTAGGAGCGGCTATTAATACGGATGATGCAACAGATGATGATACTACTATCCCAGAACAAGGGTTGACCCCATCTGATAACGCGGTAGAATCCTACAGTAATATCCATGTGAAGGCGGCTTCTTAGGGTAGATTTTGTCTGCTTTATAAAGTTTCGCTGGGTATTGTTTTTTTAAATCATTCTTTTAAAAATCTATTATGTCGTGCTGTAATTCGAATTCTAAAAAGCCTGAGTCTTCCTGCTGTGCGGGGGCCAAGGGTTGCTGTATTTTTGGTTTGCTCGTTCGCTGGGCCGTTATAGCCCTGGGGGTTTATGTGGCGGCACATACGAGTAAAGGCATTGGTTATGATAATGAGCAGACGTTGGCCGTAGTGGTGGTGGTCCTCAGTTTGCTGAATCTTTTTGTTAAGCCATTGCTTGTGCTTTTTACCTTGCCTTTTGTGGTGATGAGTTTTGGCCTGGGGCTTTGGCTCATTAATGCGGGGCTATTGATGTTAACTTCGAAGCTGGTCTCCGGCTTTATGGTGGAGTCTTTTACATCCGCTTTATGGGGGTCTTTGGTTATCAGTGCGCTTTCTCTCTTAGTCCACCTTTTGTCTAGTAAGGCTAAAAAAGGCTGTGGTTGTGGGCCTAATTGCCAGTGCGAGTCGGGTAAATCCTGCGTCATTGATATTGATAAGGACAAGGATGATGACTCGGGGAGCTGCTGCCGGTAGGACCGTTGCAGAATGCATTTCTTTTGAGTTTTTGGTCGGTTGTCGTTCCTCGAGTACCGTATGTACACTCGTCACTCCGTCCTGCAAATTCCTCAAAATCAAAGCATTCTGAAATCGGCCTCTTCATAATCTCAGGCTCTAAAATTTGAATTTTTTCTGTCTTTGGTTCAAAAAAACCATTATGCAGCGGTCGCATGTAGGATTCCATCCTCCATGCGATCTCTTTTTGTTTTGCTCTTATTGACGAAGCCTTTTGAATACGGGGATGTCTGAATCTACAGTATATGACTTAGTGGTTATCGGTGGGGGCCCTGCAGGTTATGCGGGGGCCATCCGCGCGGGCCAATTAGGCAAGAAGGTGGCGTGTATAGAGCTGGAGCGGGCTGGGGGCACGTGCCTTAATTGGGGCTGCATCCCTTCAAAAGCGCTTTTGAAGACAGCAGAGCTTTTAAACGCTATGCAACATGCAGCAGAAATGGGCCTGCAAGTAGACAACCCGCGGGCAGATTATGCGGCAGTTATTGGGCGCTCTCGTAAAGTGGCGGATACGATGGGCGGCGGGATAGAATTCCTTTTTAAGAAAAATAAAGTCGATTATGTGCGGGGACGGGCCCGTATTAATGTGCCGGGTATGGTTGAAGTAACCGAAGGCGCAGATAAAGGCCGCTTTTTATCCGCAAAGAATATTTTGGTAGCTACGGGGTGCAAGCCACGGCTCTTACCTGGGCTAGTTGCCGATGGGGAGCGTATCTTTACCTCCCGGGAGATATTGGCCTGCACTCGCCAGCCCAAGTCTATCATTGTACTCGGTGCTGGGGCGATTGGGGTGGAGTTTGCTTACTTTCTAAAATCTTTGGGAACGGACGTAACGCTTGTGGAGATGTTGCCGCGTGTGCTGCCAGTAGAAGATGCAGATGTATCCGCCGCTATAGAGCGTGCCTTGACTCAGCAAGGGGTTAAATGTCATACTGGGGTTAAAGCCGAAAATATCCGGATGACACAAGCCGGCGTAGCGCTTGATCTAGTTAAAGCAGATACTGAGAATAAAACCCTTGAGGCCGAGGCCCTCCTCGTAGCGATTGGCGTACAACCTTACCTCGACGGTGTATTTTCTCCCCGGGTGCAGCCTGTGTTAGACCGCGGGTATATTAAAGTGGATGGAGCTTATCAAACAAGCGTTCCTTCTATCTATGCGGCCGGAGACATTATTGGCCCTCCTTGGCTAGCCCATGTTGCCACGTTTGAAGCCCTTCAAGCGGTTAACGGGATGTTTGGGCATAGTGCGCCGCATGCGGTTAAACTCTTCCCTGCGTGTACCTATTGCCAACCCCAGGTAGCGAGCATTGGCTTGACTGAAGCTGCAGCCCGCGAACAAGGCCTAGCCTTTAAAGTTGGCAAATTTCCCTTTACTGCTTCGGGCAAAGCGGTGGCTATTAACCACCCAGAAGGCTTTGTTAAAGTGATTGTTGGCCAGCCCCATGGGGAGATCTTGGGGGCCCATATCGTTGGGGTAGATGCAACGGAGCTTATTGCAGAATATGCCCTTGCTATGAGTACGGAGGCCACGGTAGATGACATCCACGCCACTATCCATGCCCACCCCACGCTTTCAGAGGCCCTGGCAGAAGCCGCAGTAGCAGGGACGACACCGCATGCCCAGGCCCTTCACATTTAAGAGACCGCTGCATAATGCATGCTTTATGAGTTTTTGGTCGGTTGTCGTTCCTCGAGTACTATATGTACACTCGTCACTCCGTCCTACAAATTCCTCAAAATCAAAGCATTTTGCAACTGGCCTCTAAATAATTCCATTAATGGAAAACCCGAAAACAATGACTTTTTAACTTATTGTGCTTTATCCCGATACTTTAGGTTTTTTTGCTAATTTTAACCAAAGTGATTGATTTATTGTGCCTAACAGTTGACAGGGCCTTTGGGGGTTCATGAGAATGTACGGGCTCGTGTTTTGATAAAGGCGGAGCGTTTTTTAGGTCCCCCATGCTGCCCCACATGAAACATTTCATTTATTCTAAAATATTGACCTTTGCTACATTAGGTTGTGCGTGGGGTGGTATCTTATGGGCCCCCTTGGATGCTTTAGCTTTAAAAGCGCCGCCTTCGGAAACGTTGTTATTTCGTTATCCTATCAAAGAGGTTACGGGGCCGGG
>JANYEO010000230.1 GCA_025363025.1 Opitutia bacterium | reverse complement strand
GAGGAGGAGGAGGAGGGGGAACGTTTTTCCCAGGTGGCGGCGGCGGAAAGTTTTTCCCGGGCGGCGGCGGAGGAGGCAGAACGTTTTTCCCCCAATCTTCACGCAGCTGCCCGAAGTTTTCCCGTGTGTCCAAAGACGACGTCTGTCCGAAATTTGCCAATCCGCCGCCGCCGCCGCCATCCACCGTAGCTGGGGTAACGCTTACAGCAGCATTTGAAATTGGAGCTTTTCCGCCTCCTCTTGTAATGTCGTTTGCGTTAATTGTTGCCCGGACATTATCACTAATGTTGTTCAGCTGTCTAATTGTGATAGATGCTGCTCCTTTTACATCCCCCCGAGTTTTATAATTGTCGTACTGCGCCTTTGGTATCATATAAAGACACTCGAACCCACTCATTTTGGTTCCAAATATTCCTGGAGCAGTGGAACCACCTTTTCAAGAATAAGTCCTGCTCCGTCTCCAACCTTTAACAAGTGTCGCTTCTTTTTCTCAGGACTCTTCTCCTTAATAAGTCTTCTGAATGTTCTTTTGTGGGGAATGAGGTCGGTTTGAAGCTGACGCTTATCAGCATCCTTCAGAGTTGGATTTGTTAATCCATTTTCAATACAGGCGTAAATTCCGTCACACGCAGAATGCATCAAGTGACAAATGACGGCCTCTCTCTCTTTAGGAGACAGCTTGCTAAGGACGCGAAGTAACGGGAAAACTTTCTTCATCGAACGTTTATTCATGATGACAGTAGGGAAAAACACACGTGTAACAACTAAACCTAACACCTTAACACCTTAAAGAACGCACGCTCCAGCTCCGGATTCAGGTTCCGGATTGGAATCATCATTATCTTTATAAAAAAAATAAGGAGTATAGACAGGAGGAGAGGGAGGTGGAGATGGTACAAGGCAGCGTTCAGCCACCTCGATGCACTTTTTTACAATGCTTGTAGCCAATGTGGTGTGTGCTTCCAGCAGTAGCGATCTGGGCATGTTACTTGGAAGGTTCAAATCTTGCGTGGCGTCAAACATCTGGTCTTCGACGTCGTGTTCCATAATGAAAAGATCTCGCCAGTGTACATCTTTCAAACTGTGAGCCTTGTACAGCTCCTGTCGAATGTCCCATAACTGATCCAGGAGGTCGTATAAATAAGCTCCACAGTTTTGACAAGGATCGCGGTACGTCAGTATGATCGGTCTCCTGCAGAAGCACCCTTTGCACCCATGAAGGCGGGATCCATCACAAAAGACGTCTGACTCTTCTGTCCAGGCAAGTCGAGCGATCAGATTTTCAAAGCTTCGGTGGAAGCACATGTTGTCGTGGTAACTAGAGGACGGCAACTGCGAAGATGTTCTCACTAAACAATGTTTTTAAACCTCAGTTCATCCTCACGGTCCAGCGTTAGGTCATGCCCTTGCAGAAGTCTTTTTATTTCTTCCCAAGTACACTCTTGGAAAAAGTAAAGCACACTTCGTTTGCCCAAAATTCCTGTCTTCAGCCTTGAGAACGCCCCTTTCACCAGCAGGTCGATTTGGGTACTTATAACTTCGTGCTGCTTCCACGAAATTTGTCCACAGGCGTAGAATCTAAACGGCACCTGTATTGCTTGGATTCGAAGCCTGAAAGAGTCTTCATGCGTTTGTCCGCAGGTGACACAATCTCCTGGGAAGACTATGCTGGGAAATAAGCAGCAGCAACGTCTTCCTTCTGCAGCCATCTTTTTGAAACTGATGTGACGTTCAAGAATCCATGAGCATCTCAATCTGAACTCTCTCCTCCGGCGATGCCTTTAGCCAACGATGCATGAGGCACTGACTTATGAAGGCTGCTGCGACGCACTTGCAACTTTCGACGCACGGCTGCTGCTGCGGAATGGTGTCTATTTTGGCCAAAATATTTTCCACCATCCAGCCGCGAAGGAAAGCCGGGGGGAAGGGCTCAAAATAGTCGAGGACAGAGCAGGCAGAACAGGGAGCGGCAGTCATGGCGAGAGGGGAGTCGGACTTGTCTGTCACGAAGAGAAAATGTTGAGTAATGACGTTCTCAACTGGTCTAGCAATGTATTTGCGTATCAATCTATATCTTCTCTCCATCATCTCTTCGACGGTCTCTGCGACGGCGGTCCTGACGAGTGCAATGCATGGTTCCACTTGCTTCCCCTCGTGATGCTCCCAAACAGTTTCGTAGGCTACAGCACTAATTTTTTCACCAAATCTCTTAGCATATCCCCGATTCATGTAAGGATGTTGCGCCCTGTACTTTTCTATCTCTTCCTTTACCGTTTTTTCCACAAAGAACTTCCAAGGATTTGTGACACAGCTGTAGGTGTTAGACATGTTGCTTGCTCTTTTATGCACACCCGACTGACAATTTATTTCCTTGCAAGCGTTTAAATAGTCTCGTACGTACCAACCTTAACACATGTACTACTCGTACGTAAGTACAAAATGACCAAAATAAATTCAAACAGGAGGCTGCAAACTAGTAAGGAAAGCAGCAGGTAATACATGAACACTTCAAACATGTCTTGCAAGCGTTTAAATAGTCTCGTACACTCGAGATGTCGCACACCGTGTACGTACATACCAGGCGAGAATAAAAAATTCGATTATGAG
>JANYEO010000226.1 GCA_025363025.1 Opitutia bacterium | reverse complement strand
AGAATCTGGACTTGAATGGAATGAAATATTGACGAACTTCTCTTTCTAAGCATCAGGTTTTTTGAGATACATCCAGTGTGTGTAGGAAACGTGACGAAATCCGTAGCGAATGTGAAGATCGACAGTTTTCGGCTTGCTGTACGATGCAAAAAGAACCACGTCTTCGCCGTCATCAACGCTGATCTTTTTTGACATAGCGCGAGTGAGAATTCGCGCGTATCCTTTGCCTTGATGTTCTTCAACAGTTTGCAACATTCCGATACCAAAACTTTCAACCTGGAGCACCCAAGAAACGAGCTTGCCATCGTCGTAAATTCCCAAACCGCCGTTGAGTTTTATCAACGATCTGACGAAACACTCCGAACCATCATATTTGTAAGGCCAAACGTCGTTGATAACTCTTGCGTCATCGACACTCAACAATCTCATTTCAACCTCTTTCGGTACTGCAATTTCAAAGTTTGCTGCTTTTTCTTTCTCCATCCAAATTGTCGAACAAAAGTTGTCAATTTTAACTCGAACATTTTTTGCTTCGACTATTTCGTACATCATTTTATGAAACCGACGGTTCAGTGCAGCAAACAATGGCAAATTCTCCCATTTTATAATCTTTGTTTCCATTAAACACTTTCGAAGTTCCCCCAACGAGTCATCAAGCGAGGCAATGAGAATTGTGTTTTCATTCTCGCCTGTGACTCCAATCAAGGTTTTGTTCTCGTTTCTTCCCTGTTTCGGGCTATAAAACTTCATTTTACATCGGTCGCTAATTTCTGCTACGTCATCGTCGCTCATGAACGTCATCTTTTCATTCCACAAAAGTTGATTTTTCAAGTAAAGATGAACATAAACGAATTCAAGCCCAGCTTGATTCTTGTAGAAGCTCCGAAAGCTTTCAATTTCGGCGTTTGAAAGTTCAACGAGGATTTCATCGTCAGCAAACATTTTTTTTGTCAAAAGCTCAAGTAAACACGTAAAGCGACGAGAGAAGACTGAAACTCCAATCTGGGTTCTTTATAGAAAACGTCACGCAAAGCATTAGGTTGTCGCAGTCATTCATAATCGCCGTTACTGATCGTAAAGTATCAAAAAACTTAAGTGGATAAAGTGCTGATAAAACAACTTTTTATCTTTTCTGAGAAATTACAGTTTTTTTTCAATTCAATAAAAGTAGAAATTTTCAAAGTTTTGCAAACACAAAATTGAAGTTTTGACAAACCGAATTTCAGTTTAATGCTTTCCCTTCTTCTTCTTTTGCTGGTGTTTGCGCTGCTGCTGACGAGGTCCAGGAGTTGTTTCTTCACGAGTTATTGTTTTCGTGTTAGTTCCAAGGTTCTGGGCTTTTGTCATGTCACTGTTGAGATGAATTGCATAAAATTGTGATAGCTTCAGTAAAATTTTAAATACTTACTACATGTCAGCTTGACCAGATGCAGTTCCTTGCGATCCTTTCATCACTTCCTTGACGCGACGATCCTTCTTTTTGCGATACCCAGTTCTTTCCTGTTTCGGCAACCATCGCTCAGGATCTGCTACGGCTTTCGGGTCGAAATACTTCGGCAATTTATTCTTGCGCTTCCGTTTCTTAATCTTCTTTGCAGCACCTTCACTGCCCGGTGTTCCTGGAGATTGATCAGACTTTGCGGCCTTCTTCTTGACAGCCTTGGCAATCATCATCCAGTTGGTTGCTTCTAGCTCATCAACCTCCGTTTGCGTAGTCAAAGTTTCAAGTGCTGGAAGTTTCTTCGACGCTTCTTGCGCCTTAGATGGGTCAAACTGAGCGTAGGCTATGACGAGCTGCGCGAGAATCTTCATGTCTGAAGGATTTGATCTTAACAATTCTTCCAAACTTTTTGCTGCAGTTTCTGCTTCGCCGCCTCTCAAATGAAAGTCAGCAGCTTGTCGCCACATGTCCGTCAAGTCGTCGACGTTAGTTTTGTTCTTTTTGTACCACTCAACAGCAGCTTTGAGGATCTCAGAAGCAGCTGTCTTGTCGTTACTGCCTAAATGGAGAGAGACGAGTGCTGACACCACGCCGGGACTGAACTTCTTGTCGTTGTCAAGCGCTTGCAACACTTCAATTGCCTTTACCTTGTTGCCAGCTTGCAAATTCATTTGCACAAGAGCGAAGCGAATTTCAAACGCAAGTTTCGGGTACTTGACTGTAAACTTCTCAAGAACTTCGCTGGCTTCTTTGTATTTCTTGTCATTGGCAAATTGACACGCTTGAATCAAATTCGCTTTGTATTCCAAGTCAGGATACCTAGCGACGAGCTTGTTGACAAGTTGCGAAAGATCTCCTTGTTTTGTAAACAGCGCCAGAATGCAGTTGTTGACTGCAATGCTTTTCTTTTGCCGACTGTTTAACTTGTGTTCAACAGCGTCGATCAATGCGTTGCGAATCTTTTTCTTAGAATCGAAGACGTTCTGATCCTTGTTAATGACAACTGAGTTGTTAGAAGCAACAGCAGTAAGTGCTGGATCTGTCGGCTTGTTCTTGAGAGTCTCAGCATAGATCACCGAAGCTTCCTTGTTCCTTCCTTGCATTTGAAGGCAATAAGCGAGTTGGACGCGAATAATCGCCAGCTCGTTGTCGATGTCTTCTTTAGTCATAGACTCGTCTTCTTCGAGAAACTCGCGGCACATTTTTTCACTGAGTTTAAGACGTTTTTCAGCTTCCGTGTAGTTTCCTGCTCCCGACAATGCACACGCGTTGTTGTAGACAAGCTCATAAGTGTTTTCACCAAGATCTGGCAACTTCTTGTCAGTACCTTGAATTGACATGTTAGCGACGACAGCCGAAAGGTTCGTTGTTCTTTCTTCTTCATAGTCATCACTGGAATTCTTGACGATGTCTTTGTAAAGACCGAAACATTCGTCAAATTCCTCCAAACGATAAAGCACTTGCGCTTTTAATTCCTTGAGATTTGCTGGAAGTGGATTGATGTTGGCACCTTCAATCGTCTTCAAAGCAACTTCAGACTTGTTCAAACGATATTCGCAATAGGCTTTCTCGAAAACAAGCTGCTGAGTCAATTTGCTCTTCTCGATGAACTTCAAAGCGTGGACAAGGCGAATAATCTCGCCTTTTCGCGTGCGTCGGATGACCTCAACGATCACGCCCTCCGCCGCTCGACACTTCTCGTTACCGTAATCGGTTTTGCTGTTCTTCTGGCGTGTCTCATTGTGTTCCGCACTTCCCGCGAAGTAGGCCGTCCCCTGCGTTCGCTGGTACGGCATGCAATGCAGCTCAGTCGCGGTAATCTTCTCAACCGTACTGCAACGCCGGGCATGCCCGGCGAGTTCCGAACTCTTGCCGAGGCGATGAACCACGCGAGCGAATCGCTCTCACGAGTCGTGTCCGGGGCAGCCCACACAGCGGACGATGTTGCGCGGTCTGCCGGTGATCTCGCCACGGCCTCGAAGCAGATCTCCGACTCTGCTGGCCAGGTTGCTGAGGCAGTCGGCGAGGTATCTGTTGGAGCCGAAACGCAGGTTGCACAACTGCAGCGCGTCAACGATGCTCTCGAAGGGATTCGCGCGCGTGCTGATGCGATGGTTGCGGGCGCAGGGGAGGTTCACGCACTGGCCGGAGCGATCGAGTCAGAAGCGGAGGCAAAACGGTCAGAAATGGATCGCGCGCTGA
>JANYEO010000204.1 GCA_025363025.1 Opitutia bacterium | reverse complement strand
CCCGTCCGAAGGGAGAGACGTCCGGGACATGGACGCCGCACTGACACTATTTGTCAAGGAACAAAGCACTGCTTCCGCGGCCTCCCTCAGCAAGCTGACCGCCCGGCAGCAGGTCTTGTACCACCGCCTCATCCGAGGCTACCACGACGACGTCCCGGACTCGTTAGACTCCTCGATGGACACGAACTACGTACGCACCGCAGACTTGTTCGCAGTGCACGGATACTATGTGCCGTATGCTCGAATGCAGAGCATGACGTCAAAAGAGAGAGAGCTCTACCACAGCCGCTGCCACGCCGAGGCCCACGAAATGGGTATTGCCATCAGAGAGGCACCTCATCGTGTACCTCCTCCGCTCTCCCTCCCTCTCCACGACCACGAGGACCAGGCAGCGGCGGCATACATTCTCTACGACTCAAGGATGCACCCTCGTGCTCGCCAAGCCCTTCCCCCGGCGTCTCTGCATCTGTACATGCTCATTTGCGGCGGGAACTTCCCGGAGTTTCCATACGAGCTCATGTACATCACCGGCGGGTACGGATTGATCAAAGACGTACAGAACCTGGAGCGTTACTTGGCCGAACGCATCGAGATCTTCCGATCCGCCCGCCGGGCCCGGCTGTCACCACCTCAGGCCCAGGCAGCCGCCTTGCCCGCCCCTGCGACAGCCCCGATCCCCATCCCGCGCACTAGGCCCGCCGCCAACCGGCTGCCGGAGTCCCCGCCCCCATCGGCGTTCTTCCCTGGCGGATCCGGCCCCCTCACAGCTCTCCCGGAGTTCCCTCCCGCCGCCCAGGGTGGTGCGGGCCCACTCCCGAGCTTCCCCGCCGCAGCCATGCAGAAGTTGCTGGAGTTGCAACAGCTGCAAGAGCTCCTGGACGTGGTGCGCCGCACTCAGGATCATCGCGCTCTCGCCCAAGCCCTCCAAGAGGCGGCGGACGCCCATTGCGAAACAGTCCGGCCACCCATGCCTCCGGCCCCCAAGGCCGAGATGGTGGCCACGACCGTCGCCGAGGCCGCCTTCGGGTGGACATTCCCCAGTGCGGCGGAGCCAGCCAACGTTTCCGGCTCCGCCTTCAGTGACGTCAAGACATCGTTCTGAACACCAAGACCACCGTCAAGACGGGTGCCAGTGACATCGAGTGCACTGTCCCGGCCATCTCGGACTCTTTTATTCTCGCTTTGACTAGCAAGCAAATCTTCGACATCCCCTTGCCCTCAATCAATTTACACACTTCCATTCTTTTCATCATGTTTCGTGTTTTGATGTTACGTGTTACATGTTAGAACGTAAGAATAAGGTTACTTCTATACCTACCAAGTTACAGCCCGTTTAATGTACTCATGTTCTTGATGTTAATTGTAAGGTCACAACTTGTCAATTATTTCCAGCTTCAACCGGGGTTTATTCTTCACGTGTAGTCGATACTATCCTTGCCCGAGACTCGTTTATTTTTCTTTTCCAAGGTACTGACTTTGGCCCTAACATCATCCTTTTGAACAAAGACCTCTTTGCGACTAACTCTACCTATCAGACCGCCCCCTTCCATCAGGGCTTATCCCCTACCATCTGGGAAGACAGCAATTTTATTTTTTCATGGCCGTACGAAATATCACAGATTCTATCTCGTCATCAAGTAGTTTTTCTCCAATCTAAATGTTTCCCCCACGCGGTTTATAATGTATTGGAAAAATCAAGAAAGTGTTAATGTTTCAATTAATAATGTATTGATGTTCACCTTTAAATGTATTGATGTCCAACTGTTGCAAGTAATATTTATGTATACATGTACGCAATTACCAGTTCATGAGACTTGTCATTTCTTGTCCAATGATGCTTCTTCATACTTTACCTATACTTGTAGTAGTAGTATCTAACCATCAGCAGATCCAACACGACACAATGTAACTGGGGGTTTCCATTCAACCCACCCTGACGTATACACAGCCACACTTTTATAGAGGGTACACTCATCTACATGCTATGCAAACGCCGATCAGTCTATGCGGAAGCTCGTTTTATATATGTACGTACATTAAGCATGCTTTATTCCTAGTCACGTGTTATATTCTCTTCTCAGTGTACTTTTAAATGTATACGGTATCTGGAAATTCAATCTCTTATGTGTGTGTGTTCTTATATATGTATCCATGTTTACCATTTCCGCAGTTGCGAAAATTCCATACTGCACATGTACACGTATTTCTCCTTTCCCATTCCCTACAGTAATGAATTTAACTTTCACGTTTACGAGGACGTAAACCGTACTTCAAAAGGGGGGGAGGAGATATTCTGTAGATC
>JANYEO010000060.1 GCA_025363025.1 Opitutia bacterium | reverse complement strand
AAGCCGCGAGGGGAACAAACACTTCCGGATATGGAGTGCGGCCGCCTCTAGCGGGGAAGAGTCTTATAGTATCGCTATTTTACTCAGCGAATATTTTCAAAAACATGCAGATTGGAATTGGTCTATTGAAGCAACCGATATTTCTACTCGTATCTTAGACCAAGCCCGCAAAGGAGAATACGAACGCATTCGCTTGGGCTCCATGTCCCCGACACACATTACCCAATATTTTCAAAAAACGAAAGGGCCTCAGGGAGATTGCTTTCAGGTATCGCCTTTAATCAAAGCACGTGTTAACTTTAAGCAACTCAATTTATTGGCCCCCGCTTACCCCTTTAGCCAACCGTTTGACCTTATATTTTGCCGCAATGTCATGATCTACTTCGATACCCCAACGAAACAAGAACTGATCAACAAACTCATTAGCCAATTGCGCGTGGGCGGATACCTGTTTACAGGACATTCTGAAAGCTTAACCGGGTTACAACACCCCTTAAAAATGGCTCAAGTATCCGTCTTCCAACGCGTTAATTAAAACAAAGATATTATGCAACCCACTCAAAAAATTCGCCTTCTCATTGTTGATGATTCTGCAGTCGTACGCCGTATTTTAACGACGATGCTCGAAGACGATCCGCAAATCGAAGTAGTGGGAACAGCTGCAGACCCTTTTGAGGCGCGGGATAAAATCTTAACTTTGCGGCCTGATGTCATGACCCTCGACATCGAGATGCCCCGTATGGATGGCCTAACTTTCCTCAAGATTTTGATGAAAGAGCACCCCATGCCTGTCATCGTTATTAGCTCTTTATCTCAATCAAATTCTTCAATCGCACTCAGTGCTTTAGAAATAGGGGCTGTAGACGCTATGGGGAAACCCAATGGGCCAAACTCTATACAGCTCATGAGCAACCTGCTGCGCACTAAAATTAAAGGGGCCTATTCAGCAAAAGGACGATTAGGGCTTTTAAATAGTAATAAAAGCGCTGACGGAAAACCAAATAATGCACGTATTAGATCTGGCGCTGAATTTGATACAAGAAAAATTATACTCATTGGTTCTTCTACAGGGGGGACAGAGGCCTTGCGGGAAATTATCCCAGCGCTACCCAGAAACATGCCAGGAATATGTATTGTACAGCACATACCCCCTGTTTTCTCCAAAGCATTCGCCAATCGTCTAAATGAAATAAGCGAACTCTTCGTCAAAGAAGCCGAAGAAGGAGATGAAGTAAAACCGGGGGTCGTTTTAATTGCCCCAGGGGACTTCCACATGAAGCTTATTCGCGCAGGGACTACGTACCGTGTAACTTTAAGCCAAACACCCCCCATTTGGCATCAACGCCCTGCGGTAGACATCCTCTTCCAATCCGCTGCAGATCTTTTAAGAAGCAGTGCAGTGGCCGCTCTCTTAACTGGCATGGGCAAAGATGGCGCAAATGGACTCTTAGCTTTAAAAAATGGAGGCGCTCACACCATCGCCCAAGATGAAAAAAGCTGCATTGTTTATGGCATGCCCAAAACTGCCGTAGAGCTAGGGGCCGCGGCAGCTGTTGTCAGCCTTCCCCATATCGCCAACGCACTGATTGAAGCCGTCAGCCTGCATGCCGCTGCCCATGCCTAAAACCATTACGAAAACACAGGCTCAGCCAAACACTAAGGATTATCGGCAACTCTTGGCACATCGATTGCAATTTGTTGCAAACACGGATGGACAAATACTGATAACCCAATTTGCCGATAATAATTTATGGGGGGATACCGCTTCTGCAGAATGGGTGGGGGCATCTATCGAATCTCTACTGGCCCAAATTAACCCAGCTTGGCCTGAGTACCTATCAAACAACTGGTCGAGTAGCCCTCAACCCCTCTTTCTCCCACTTGAAGATAAAGAAGGCCTTTTACCCTATGGCATGATACTAGAAGGCCTCTGCATGGAAGGCCGCGTATATGCAACGCTATCCGCTGCCCTGGCACCTCAAGCTTTACTCAGGCAAGCTTCTGCCGCTCAAACCCCGACACAAGGGCCGGCAGTGGCTCAATTATTTTTTCGGCTTCAAATAGCTGAGGGACGATTAAGTAATTACCTACAAAATTTCCCAGGTATCTTTTTCTCTCAACGGCCAGACTGTTCTTTTAGTTACATAGGACCAGGGCTTGAAGCATGGGTAGGCAAGCGTTTAGGGGCACTTTCAAAAAGTGGTAGCGCTTTCTTACAATTAATTGCAGAAGAAGACCGCGAAGCTTTTCTTTCAGAAATCACTAGACGCTCGGGTACTCACGAAACGTTTACCCTGACCTATCGACTGAAACTACCAGATGGCCGCATCATCCATATTATGGATGTACGTACCCCTCAAGTAGCGCCAACAGGGCTTATCTTAGGCTATGAAGGTGTTTGGCTAGACATTACGAGGCAAGCCATCGCTGAAGACCGTCTGCAACGCAGCGCCTGGAAGGAAAGCTTAGCCGTATTAACCGGGGGCCTTCTGCATGACTTTAGTAATATCATGGCCGGCATTTACTCTGTAAGTGAACTCTACGATAGTACGCTTGAGGCTCAGCACCCCTGGAAAAGCGGGCTCGTACAAATCCAAAAAAGCGCTCGCGAAGCACAATCCCTCGTCAGGCGGATCCTGGAACTCCACCGAGAAGTCGAAAGCCGTAAAGATTATTTTAACCTGAGCAAACTCATTCAGGATCAAACAGACCTTTTAAAAATTATCTTACCGAAGGGAACTTTTTTCAGCATTAATTTATCAGAAACAGAACTCCCTGTTTATTTAGATGATGTACGCTTTAGGCAAAGCCTACTTAATTTAGCTGTTAACACGCGAGACGCCCTTGAAGGCAACCCTGGGCATATTAGCATTTGCTTAAACCCAAAAGCAGCGGGAGAAACACTTGGAAAAGGCTTCCCTGATAACCATACTGCCATGCGTAGTGGAGCCCTTTTATCGTTTAGCGATAATGCAGGGGGCATCCCCGAGTCGCTTCTGCCAAAAATCTTCAACCCATTCTTTACAACCAAAGAAGCCACCAAGGGTTCTGGCTTGGGTCTCTATAATACAAAGTTATTTATTGAAAGTTGCGAAGGCGAACTGGGGGTTGAAAGTATTCAAGGAGAAGGCACAACCTTCTACCTTTATATTCCCATCACCGATTTTAGCGAAGAAGAAGCCCAAGCTGAAATAGAGGAGCCTAAACGTACTACTCGTAGACGAATCGCCGTCTACGCACTAGAAGACCCCAGTGGGTTTAGCTTGGTCGAGCGTTTACTCGAAACAGAATGGGAAGTAATGCCCTGTAAAGGAGAAGCCAAGCTCTGGACTTATTTAGAAGAAGCTCCACAACTGCCTCACGTACTCTTCTTAATGGAACTTGGCGGAGATATAGGCTTCGAAAAACTAGTTGAAAAAATAAAGCAACGATACCCGGAAATTTTTATCATAGGCCAACTCTTAAGTGAACAAGGAAGCCTCTCCTCCCCAAAACTCAAAGGGTTATTCAATCGCATTATGGAGCGAGATACTCCAATTAAAGAAATGTTAAGCGTACTGGCCAACTTTGCGGATAAAAGCCTCTAAAACATATATTACAATCAAGATAACAACCCTTGCATCATCTTGGTAGATAAACCTTTGGTAATAACAGCAACTGTTTTATGCAATGCTGGCCGTATACTGTCTCCGTTGGTCGCAATCGCTAAAATAGGTTCCACAAAGGCTTTCTCTTTCTTTAGTAGTGCTAATTTTTGCGTAGCCCCCATTCCATCGAATAAAAGAGATAAAGCCTCCGGATAACGCGTCATTAAAGCCACACGCAAAGGGCCTTCATGCGTATCATTAGATTGTCCTTCGTCCTGCAAAAAATCTAACCGCTGACGGGCACTTAAAAGGCTCAGCGTTGCTTTCAGTGTAGGTAAATCCCGAAACCAAATAGCATCGCACAACCGTTCTGTGATTGTACCTTGAGCAGAGTTTAGAAGAGATTGAGATTTTTTAGAAACTCCTACTTTGCTCGACCTCGAAACAACCCGCGGCGTTAAAACCTTAAGGACCTTAGCGGAGCTCTCTGCTGTAACTTTTTTGACTAAGGGGTTAACCTCTTCATTAACTTGCTTTGTTTTTTTATTAGAAGCTAGCAGCAACTTTTTAGTAGAAGTTGCTTTAGACTTTGCAACCACTGTCTTAGTGGAAGCTGTTTTTTCAGGCTTGCCGTGGGGTAAAGGCATAATACAAAGCACGCTAACAAGCAGCTACAATACCTGTCAAAGCTTATTGAGATGCTCTGACTTTATCACATCAAAAGAACCCAACTTATCCCCAAATAAGAAATTGGAGGCGCGGGTCGGAATTGAACCGACGTATAGGGGTTTTGCAGACCCCTGCCTTACCACTTGGCTACCGCGCCGTTAATTATCACATCAAGGCCGGTATGAGAACGGCCTTCTCCAGCTTTTTCAAGCGCAAAATCAATTTCCAGAGCATCTTAAAGCGGCCTCCAGTACCTGTATCACTTGCAGTGCCTCTTCTGCTGGGACGGGAATAGGGCCTTGTCCCAGGATTGCATGGTATAATAGTGCATAATACTGCCCATAATCACCTCGCTTATTGGGCCACTTAACCTCCTGAAAACTGCCTTCAATCGGTATAAAAAGTGTACCTTCATTCATGTCTAGCCCCCAGTCAGGGTCACTCGGCCCTTTCCCACTTAAAAGCATCCCTTCCTGAGTATCCAAACCATATTTTATATAACTACCCTGAGTACCATGCAAAATAAAGCGAGGGCTTTCTGCCACTACTAAATTACTCCCATGCAAGATGATTCGCTTGTCAGAATACTTCAAAATCACATGAAAATAGTCTACACCTTCTGCCCCCTCTCTCTGCTTGGCAAAATCCCCCAATACTGCTTGCGGTACGCCAAAAAGCTGTATCGCTTGATCCACTAAATGAGGGCCTAAATCATACCACAAACCAGCACCCGGAGCATCGCTTTCTCTCCAACGTTGCTTTACTTGAGGCCGGTAACGGTCAAAATGAATCTCACAATACTTAATCTCTCCCAACTTTTTTGAAGCTATTACAGAGCGTATAGTCAAAAAATCTGCATCCCAGCGGCGATTATGAAATACCGAAAGCAGCTTTTGCTTAGCATGCGCAAGTTCAACCAAAGCCATCCCTTCTTGCTCCGACACTGCAAAAGGTTTATCAATAACAACATGCTTCCCCGCTAAAAGCGCTTGGCTGGCCAAGCTTGCATGCGTCTCATTAGGGGTTGCAATGACAACAATCTGAATCAATGGATCCTTCCAAATGGCCTCTAAAGTTGATGCCACAGCCATTTCAGGATAATCTGCACAAACTTTTTCTGGCTGGCTAGAGTACACTGCGCGTAAAGCCAACCCCTTGCATGCCGTAATTAGAGGCGCATGAATAGTCCGCCCCGCATAACCATAGCCCATTAAAGCTACGCTGATCGCAGGCTCTACCGTTGAAGCTACATTACAATCCATACCCAAGACATTGTCTCGTTTTTATTGAAACCACGACTCAGAAATAAAGACCACCGCATAAAAGCCCCTCGGAGTTCATAAAAACAAGCAGTATACGCAGGTCATTGAAATATTTCAATTCCGGAATCCAGCATTCCTTAGCTCGTTTTCAAAGAAAGACCAAATGCTGTTCGAAGTCAGAGGCTTCTGTTATGGATGTTCTTTGCCTTTTTTTAAATTCAATCAATTTTCTATCTTAAATTAGAAATACTCAAAGCGTTAAATGCTTCCATAAATAATAACGATAAATCACATGCATTTCAGTAATTTCATTCCTAGTGTATTTTGATTTTGAAAAAACGTTTTTAAAAAGACATGTATAGATATATGCCTGAAGGAAAAGCGATTGCAGAAATGTTTGGGAGAATTGCGCCTCGTTACGACTTGGCCAACCGCTTGCTCAGTGGCGGGATAGATATCTATTGGCGGTGGCGCATGGTACGACTTTTAAAAAAAATTAAGCCTCAACGGGTTATTGACCTAGCAACAGGCAGTGGGGATGTCGCATTTGCATTAAAAAAAGGCCTAGGCCGGAACGTAGAGATTACAGGGCTCGATTTTTGCGCAGAAATGCTAGCACAAGCAGCCGTTAAACAAGCTCATTTGCCGGACTCACAAAAAATTACCTTTACCCTGGGAGATTGTCTAAACCCTCCCCTGCCCCCAGAAACTGCAGATGGCCTCACCATTGCTTTTGGCGTCCGAAACCTCGAGGACAGGAAGAAAGGCTTTGCGGCCATGTGGCACCTCCTGCGCCCAGGAGGCATGCTTGTGATTTTAGAAGCCTCGCAGCCTTATAGCGGGTTTAAGAGCCTGTACTATTTGTACCTAAAGCACCTCATGCCCCGCATAGCCCGTCTTATAACTCAAGATGGCAGCGCTTACGACTATTTAGCAGACTCTATTGCAGCCTTCCCCACTGCCTATGAACTAGCAGATGAGCTCCTAGCAGCAGGCTTTAAAGACGTGCAAACCCGACGCCTCACCCTTGGCATAGTAGCCCTGCATAGCGCAATTAAACCTATCCCAATATAGAGACTGCAGCTGCCTCATCTACCAACCATACTACTTTTGAGGCAAAAGCCTGTAGTATCTGAGCGGGATACTGATGCGGCTTTACTGGACCGTGGAAAATTTCTTTAAGCACAGCGGCTTTATTCCCCCCACTGGCAAGGACGACTATTAGCCCAGCGCGCTCTAAGCCTGTTTCCGTAATCGTGAGACGCCAACCCTTCCCTGGCCACTCAGTAGCGGAAAAAGCCGGCAAATGCTTTTGACCAATGAGCGGGCAATGAGGAAAAAGAGAAGCCGTATGGCCATCCTCCCCTAATCCCAAAAAACAAATATCAAACCCGGCATGAGGACCCCATTTATGATCCCATGTTGATTGAAAATCTTTAGCCGCGGCTTCTGGAGAGAGATGAACGGGCCAGGGCAACTGATGCGTTGCTGGAATTTTTAACGGGGTTAAAAGTAAACGCTGTAAATTCCCAAAATTGCTTTCGTCACTTTCAACCGGAACCATGCGTTCGTCACTCGTCATCCAAAGAACACTGCGGAGGGCTTGCTCTGACAAAGCTTTTTCCTCAACGGCCCATTTATAAAGCGCTTTGGGAGTAGAGCCACCACTAAGCCCAAGGCGCAAAAGACGTGTATTTTCTTGAGAAGCAGCCCCCTCTATTAGGCCAATAGCTGACCGAAAAATAGCCTCTTCGGACCCTACTTGAAGACGACCTACCGGTGTATTAAAACTTTTCATGCAATGTTAAGACTGATGTATACAGAGAGACCGATTGCAGAATGTTTTGATCTTGAAGAATTTGCAGGACGGATTAACGAGTGTACACACGGTACTTGAAGAACGACAACCGACCAAAAATTCAAAAGAAAGGTATTATGCATCAGTCTATTTAATTAGCAAAAAATAAGGCTTCAGCCAATGCTTGCTCTGGGCTTAACAATTGCAATTGCTGGGCTAAATCAACCTTCCCGGTGCCTAAGTTTGCCGTAATATGGACACTGGTACGCTTCTCACAAAAAGACCAACTTAAGTATTTATCATCTGCGTAAACCCAACGCACTTCAATTGAGGTATCTGCACCCACTCGAAGCGGCTCGTACCCAAAAACAACAGCGGCTACCCCCTCTTCTTTAGCGCCGCAATGTAAAAGTGTTTTTTGCTGCCAGTCTATGAGGCTTTCTGCCTCTGCTAAATGACCAGGGGCATAAGCTACAACGACTTTTTTTAAGCCAGCTATCAATTGCCAAGGGGGATACCCTGCTAAAAACTGACCTAACGATTGCCGTACAGGTAATAGATGTGACCGGGTTAAATCTGCAATAGACTGAGGCTCCGGCCACCGAATAGTTTTTAAGGCTGGGTCTTCTACAGCGGAATCAAATAATACGCGTCGACACCCATGAAGCAATGGCAAGACATCCCGCTTTAAAGCTTCTGCGGATACATTGTGGAACCAATGATAAACGGGTAAATCATTTTCTAGCCAAAGCGAAATTAAATCCTCCAAATGGACTGCATCTTGATGCAAATAACCGAGTATAACCGCCTCGCAAGCACACAGCGCCCGTTGATCTGCCCCAACATAACATAAAGAAAATAATTTCGCATCAATAGAATCTGCCCCTTTAACACTGACCACCGGGCAAAGCACAATAATGCGGCAAGGATAGCTCTGCGCAAAAGAAATAGCGGTATTAAAGATACCCAAGCCTTCTTCTGCACTTGCTTGCCCACCAAAATGAACAACCAAATTTAATTGAGAAGCCCGCCCCGTAGCCGCAACATCCCTTTTATCATCAGCAGAAGCTTGCCACATACTAGACAGCATAGGGCTAATTTCCGAAACCCGTAAATTAAGGCCAGGGAGCGTATCAAAGAGATCCATTAAGGTTTAAAAAAAGCAAGTGACCAAAGTATTAAAGGAAAGCATTCTTCAGTGGTCTCATCTTACGGCCCCGGGCGCCTCCACTCGTGCTTGCGTTCCCACAATAGACGATCTGCAGCTACTGGGCCCCAAGAGCCGGATGCATAAGTCTCGAGCCCTCGCCGGCCTCCACTTTGCCAAAAATCTAAAATCGGGGTAAAGATACCCCATGACGTCTCTGTCTCATCCCCGCGAATAAAGAGCGTACCATCCCCCCCCATGGCATCTAATATAAGGCGCTCATAAGCTTCCGGCGTATTAGAGCCAAAAGTAGTAGAGTACCTAAAATGCATCTTCACCGGTTGAGTACGCGTCTCGAGCCCGGGGATTTTTGAATTAATAAGCAAAGTCGTCCCTTCATCAGGTTGAATTTGCATAACCATAGTATTAGGCGCTAAGTCAAAACGGGCTGTATCACTAAACAGAGCCCCTGGGGGTTGCTTAAACTGAACGGCAATTTCACTTACGCGGCGGGGCATCCGTTTTCCTGAGCGCAAATAAATGGGGACACCTTGCCAACGCCAGTTATTAATAAAGAGGCGAATAGCCGCATAAGTTTCCGTAAATGAATCAGCAGGAATGCCTTGTTCCTGTGTGTAACCCGGCACACGCTCACCACTTACTAAGCCTTCCGTATAATGAGCCCGGATAACATCTCCCCCCTCAGGCCGCAAGTCCACCGGTTGAATAGCTTTTAGCAGCTTTACTTTTTCATCCCGGATATCCTCTGGGCTTAATGATACAGGGGGCTCCATCGCTACCAAACTAAGTAGCTGCATGGTGTGGTTTTGGATCATGTCTCTCAGGGCACCGCTTTGGTCATAATAGCCCCCGCGCGTCCCCACTCCCAGTTCTTCTGCAACGGTGATTTGAATGCAATCTACATAGCGAAAATTCCAAATAGGCTCGAAGATAGAATTGGAGAAGCGCTGTACGAGTAAGTCCTGCACCGTTTCTTTACCCAAGTAATGGTCTATCCGGAAAACTTGGCTTTCTTGAAACTGTTGACGAAGGACTTGGTTTAACCCTTTTGCGGAATCTAGATCCCGCCCAAAGGGTTTCTCGATAATAATTTTAGAAGCAAGGGCCGTACCCGCATGCCTGGCTGCCAGCCCACTGGCTCCTAAATTCTCTAAAATAGGCTTAAAAACGGTAGGAGGGGTTGAAATATAAAAAAGTAATTGAATGTCCCTGCCTAGGTTTTTTTCGATAACATCAATACGTTCTCCCAAAGCTTTGTAGGCCTCCACTTGGTCGTAGTCCCCGGTATGATAGAGGACTTTTTCAGATAAATGCTCCCAAAACTCGGGGTGAAGCGGCCGGCGAGAGTACTTCTGCACGTCCGTCTGCGTCATCTCCCGGAAGGCTTCGTCTTGGATGGCTTTGCGACCAAAGCCTATTAAATAAAAATCACTCGGCAGTAAGTTATCTAGCCCCAAATTATAAATAGCTGGGACGAGCTTACGGGCTGTTAAATCCCCCGAGGCGCCAAAGATAACAATGACGGTAGGAGGGACTCCGCGATGGCGGCTAAGGCCTTGAAGGAATGGATGACGGTCAGTATCGTGGCTTTGCATAGGGGCAAAAATAAGAAAAGCAGATAGAACTGCAGTTTATAATCACCCATACTGTGTACATTAATTATGCTTTTTGCAAATAATAATAGACTATTTTAAGAAATGTTATCTTAGCTGCCTTGCCGGATAATATCTCACCTGCAAGCGCCTAATATACTTTTCAATTTCATCATAATTTGCCTCCGTGGGTCTATCAAGGTCATCAAGCGCTTGCTCGTTTAAAGCGGCCAAAAGCTCTAGAACTTTTACCGGCTTCCAACGGGCGCCATCCCGCAGAAAAGGCTCTGAAGTATTTAAAAGCTGCCATATTGCATAAGGCCCTGCATCTTTAATGCTCCACAAAAGCGCTAATACTAATTTTACATTACCCGTCCAAATAAAAGGAAAAAGTGGAGCCCGATTAAAAAATACAAAACGAGAAGAAGGCGTATAAACTTCCTGAAACCGCTCACGTTGATCCTCCATTCTTAATAATAAAGCAATAGTTTCCGCATACCGTGGAATTGCCCCACCCAGCATAATTTCTAAATTGTTTGCCATTTCAGGGTTATAGCCGACAGCGCTCAAGGCTTCAATAAGGCTTCGGCCATCTTCTCCTCGAAAAGCAATAGCCAGTACAGGCCATTCTGTAAAACGCTGTATAACTGCTAGCGGCACATCATTAATACGCCCCTTTTGCAAACGGGCTTCTACCTTATTTACCCAATCCAAATCGGCCAATCGTTCGCCATTATAAATAGCCATTAATATAGGCGCTATATCCGCCCAATCCCAAGTTAATAAATCTGGCAAAAATGGATTAGTGGGTGGAAGGGGTGGTGGGGTATCTTCTTCCTCTCTATGCGTTGATAAACGCAAACGAAGGATTAAAGAAGGATGCGTACTTGGCGTCATCGGCGTGCTTCGATGCAGATTTGGTGGTTTATATAACTCTGTCGTAGGGCGTAAAAAAACTATATCACTTCCCCACCCACTTTCCATGGAAGCACTTAATGAACACTCAGAAAAACCAACTCCCCCTAGTACAAGCAAAAAAATGAAACGAAAGAAACAACCCTTTGGTAATGTTTTTATTGTCATACAGACGCACGCTAAGCCATCTCATGGATAGGCTCAATAATATAAAAAAGAGACCATAAGTTTTTTAACCTATGGCCTCTTTTTCCATTAAACTCCTCAACCAGGGCTTTATTAATGCTTACTATTTGTGTCTGCCTTTATTCTTGTTTCTCATGATCTTCTAACTCGATGACGGGGCCTTGGGCAGCAACAGGAGGTTTTGACCACGTTATCCAATTCCAAGCAAGGGAAATAAGGGGCTTGGCCCAATTTTTAGCCCCTGGGCAAGTAGCATCAAAAATACGATCAAGCCATCCATTATTCACGATTTCATCCCCTGCTTTTTTGATTAGATCAGCGGCAATCGGTGCAGCTAGGTTAAAAACACTTTTCATATGCTTCACCACCGAAGGATCAAGATTAATATCTCCTTCTATTTTACGTAAGACACGCTGCCCCAAATTATCGCGGCCATCTACACTAATTTTTAATGCATCATTAAAGCGATCCCACGAGGCAGGTTTTAAGGCTTTAATACGTTTTTTCACGAGCTTAAGGCCAGCCTCGCCAGCTTCTTCGCCTTCTTTAAAAGAAACAACTATAAACTGAGCCAACCATGTCTCTACCCAGTCATCATTCTCATCTGTAACTGGCACACACAACGCTTGTTTCATAAAAGCACGAATCAACACGCTTCCGTCATGATTATAACGGGGATCTGCTTTGCCTAACCCACCCTCTACTTCATCTAATAAAAAGCCCCAATTAAGCACTTGAGCAATCAGTGTACCTAAACCGCCTGTTGCTGCATGTTCTTGATTGTAGTCGATTAAAATCTCCATACGGGCTTCATCATTGAGGGACTCCCGAAGGCTCATCAAAAGCCCTAGGACACTCAGCGCATTTTCCCGCACCTTATCATAATCGCACACTATCATTTCTTCAGCGCCATATTGCTCAATAATAGCCTGTGATATATCATGTATATCTTCTAGATCATGACCTGCTACTTCTCCTATAACGGGTTCTCGTGAAGGTATTTCGATGATCTCAATGTCACCTACCGGTGAGTTACTATTTGCTTCGCCGTCAATGTCTGCGTCATCAGTAATGACAAAGACTTCTATAGGATTATTGGGATCCTTCAAGTTTAGCAAAATACGCTCTACACGTGCATATTGCGTGCGTTGATTGGCCGTTAAGCTACCTTCATGGGCTAAAATATCCTGAACACGTTCTAGGGCAGTCTTTGCAGGGGTTTTATCATGTTTACTTTTTTTAGGCTTATAATTAAATAACTCTAATCGTTGAGCTTCATCTAAATGCTGAGCCACATATAAATAAGCCATGAGGACTTTAGGCCGACCTTCTATAGCAGCTTTATAAGCATTAACATGGTTTAAATAAGCTTTCCCAAGCTTCCCTAATCCAAAGATTCCTTTGGTGTAATGAGATTCTCCCCTTAAGGCCTTGAGCAAGGCTTTTGTTAATATTTCCATTTTATCTGAATCACCTATATCATCTTGATGCGCAATCATGGTCCGGTACAAATGGCGCACGCCCTCATTCGCATGCTGATCTTCTTTTGCCTTAGCCGTTAAATCTAATAACACATTTAACAGTTGAAGCCTACGACCGGTGACACCTTCTTCTTCATGCTCAAACTTCATCGAGGCAATTTCAATTAACGTGTGCCCATTAGGTGCTTTAATAAAAAGGCCTAGCATGGGCCAACGATCCCACGCCGCCTGATTAGCTTTTGCCTCTCCCGGAAGAGCTGAAAAATTGCGCGCGTTACTACATTCAATAAGAAATCCCTCCAACTGCTGAATCAACTGAGGATTTACGTCTGCTTCGCCTCTGGCCATTGCAAGAACAGTGTTGACAGCTTCTTCGTAATTACTGCCATCTTCTCCTAATTGAAGATCTTCATGGCCTAGTAGATCTTCACCTTCGGCAACATTTTTACGTGCAAAAGAGATATGTTTACTTTTCTTACTCTTCTCATTCTTCTTATCTGCAAAACTTATTTCATGGTCTGCATCAACAGCATTCGCACGAGAGCGCGGAGATTCTATTAAAGAATCTGGAGGTGTGTTATCTGTATCATCACCTTCGACATGTATAAGATTATGGCTTTCTGGTTTTATTAGTGGTACATCCCTTCCCCACCCACCTTCACTGCCCCCTGTGGGTTGCGCCAAGGCCGCTGGAAGCGCCAAGCCCGTTAATATAATAAAACTTGAGGCTAATCGCCCAATCCAGTTATTTTTTTTCATAAGTAAGAGTAATTAATTGATAATGAGAATTATTGAGCTGTTTGAGGTTGTTTTGTTTTTTCAGTGATAGCCTTCATAATAGCGCCCCAAGCAATCTTACCAATAGAGGCGGCTAAGCCTTTAACCAAGGTGGCCACGTGCTCTGCTAAAGGGAGGAATTTGCTATAAGTCGCTCGAAAGCGTTCGGCCATTTCTGGCGATGCTTTTCCCAATAACTCGTACCCTGCCACGAGCAACGGCCGCTTTAAGTCTCCAATTTGAATATTGGCACACAAAGCCTGGAAGTCTGAAGGGAGTAATTCAAACATATGCTGAAAGCCTGCGCCATGCCCATCCATAATCGCACTCGAAAGGGCTTCTGTAATCCAGGTTGTTTGCTGAGCCTTAGATTCGGGAGTGGCCGGCGCTTTCCGCAACTGCGCTATCAAGCGAATTATCCATTCGTCCCCACGCCTATCTATATAATCATTAAAGGTACCGTCTTTATCTTGAATGGCCAGGCCCCAATTGGCAATGCGCTCCATTACACGGCCAAGGCCCCCGTCTACAGATTTATCCATTTTATGAAGACGCTCCAATTTTTTATTGCCAGAAATAGTGTGCGTTAAATCCTTCAATAATTCTACGGCTTTATAGCCTTGTTCTTTAAAGAGCGGGTCTTTTGGCAGATCTAACACTTCTTCAATCCCTAAGAAGCGGGCCCAAATACGAATAACCGCTGCGTCTTTATCGTCTTCCGATACATCCGCGGGCCAAGCAAGATCCACCATTGTTTGATCAACCTCATCACTCAACGGCCACTCCCAAATAGGCAGGCCCTTTTTAATGGCCTCCCCCACTCCATGTGGCAAATTAGGTACTTCTCCCGCAATACAACTTGCCTCAGCTACACTTAAGTAATGAGGGTAGTCTTCATGCATTTCTGAAGATGGGGTAGAAGCGATCAGGGTTAAATGCCTGGCTAACTTTCCCCAAGGCGTATCTAAAGCCGTAGCAGGCAAAGCATCTTCATCTTCAACCGCTTCTTCCTCTACTTTCGACTTTTTCTTAAACAGGCCGGAAAGTTTATCGTTAAGTTCAGAAAAAGTTTTTTTCACGTTATGCTGAGCCTTCGTAAGCGTTGACTTAACCCCGCTTTTTTCAGCCTCACCAGAAGCCTTTTGCAAATGTTCCGTATTTGTTTTTTTAGAGCTACTAGCATCAAGCACACACGTGCTGGCCAGGAAGAAGGATGCGAGGCATCCTATTGATAAACGAAGGCAGACTTTCATAGGGGTATGTAAGGGGGTAAAAGACTGATCTTAAGGACCGGATACTTACCCTAGCATCTTTTTTGGCAAAGTTAACGCTTAAATGATGCCCTACATAAAACAACGTAGGCCGCTCTAAGGAATGAGAGTTTTTAATGCAAGCAACTAAAGGCTCACCCCTGCATAATGAAAAATGTCGACCATTTCTGCCTTAAGACCCAATGATACTTCTACCACATCCCACCGTACGGTCATAGGCTTTGCCTTAAGGCCACGCAGATAAGCTGCCCCCCCTCGCCTCAACGCGTCTCGCTTACGTTTTGTTAACGAGGCATACCCGCCAACCAAAGCATTAACGCTTCTGCCGCGTACTTCAACAAAGACAAGGATTCCCCCCTCTGCACAGATGATATCGATTTCTTCTTGGCCAGCCCGCCAATTACGAGCAACCATTTTATAACCTTTAGCTTTTAAATACGTCACTGCTGCCTCTTCCGCTAACTGCCCTTTAATAGCCGTTGCAGTCAAAGGCCGCTGCTTATAAAAAAAGCGGGAAGTTAATTTTTTTAACGCTGCGATAATCACTACTCTCAAGACCCTTCAAATAACCCACAAGATAGTGCAGGCAAATGAATATAACCTTTTTCCCAGCGCATAAAGGGAGGCTCTATACCATTTACATCCACCCGTTCGTGGTCAGCTAATTGTTTATAGAAGTGAGGGTCCAAACCGGGCAAGAAGAGATCTACTGCATGCGTATGAGGGTTAACGACAAAGAGTAAGCGCTTTCTACCAACGCTACCATTAGCATTGTACAAAAGCCCCATGGCCGTATGCCCCTCTTGGCTAAAGGAATGAAAGTAGCCGGCCCGAGGTGTTTGCTCATGCTTAAAATAAGTACGGCCAATATCTGATTGTCGCAACGTTATCCAATGGCGAAAATAAGCTTCCGTCCCCGGGTTATCCTCTGCGCGGTCATAGTCTAAGGCATTAATATCCCCTCTTTGATAAGTGTTACTGATGCCGCCTTTAGATCTTAAAAATTCTTGCCCAGCGCTAAGCATAGGAATCCCCAAGGAAGCCATAAGGATAGCCACCATCAAATGCGTACGGCGGATGTCATGCAGTGTTGGCTGCATTCCATTATGCTCTGGGTTTTCGGTAATTTTATCAATCCACGTTCTATCATCGTGAGACTCTACATAATTAACCGTTTGAGCTGGGAAGCGTGCCAGGTGGGCGGTAGAGCCTTGCATAAAATAAGTAAGCCCCGCCGTATTCCCCGCTCCTAATACATACTGAGCAATACATTCCCTGTAACCATCATTCCAAGAGCTCCACCCCGTATGCTTCAAGGCCTCCCCTGCATGCCCACGGAAGCTCCAAGGCTCGGCTATCAATATAATGCCCGGCTTTACCGCTTTAAGGGCTTTTTCTACTTCTTCTAAAACACCCACCCCTACCAAGTCTGCTAAGTCGAAGCGGAAACCATCCACATCGTAACGTTCTACCCAATGAATGAGGCTATCGATAATAAGACGTCGAGCCATCGGTGTCTCCGTCCGTAAATCATTACCACAGCCGCTCCAATTTTCCATAGCCCCCGTTTTATCCGTTCGCATGTAGTACTGTTTATCAATATGATAAAAACTATTAGGATTGCCCACATGGTTATAAACAACATCGATGATAACCGCTATATGCGCATCATGAAAGGCCTTCACTAATGCTTGAAACTCCCCTATCTGGCTACCTTCTTCGGGATTAAGAGCGTAAGCAGGCGCAGGAGAAAAGTAATTCACCGTCATATAGCCCCAATGGTAATCAACTTGATTGCCGTCAAAGGCTTGTACCGGTTGCAGCTCTACCGCATTAATGCCCAGTTGTTTAAAATAACAATCAGGCTCTCTCAGCCAACGCGTAAGCCCTGTAAAGCCCTGGCGCTGGGAATCGGAGAGTTCCATGGGTGCCTTTGCCACCAAATCTCGCACATGGGCCTCCATCACCACCAAGTCATGCCAAGCCGGTGGACAGTAGCACGCCGTAGGCTTATCCACCCGAGCCGTATCTATAATAATACCTGGGCCCGCCTCTCCCACAATCGCCTCTGCATACGGGTCTATCAGCCGCATAGATGGGTCAAAAACAACGCTCGCATCTTGCGCTCCATCCAGCGTATAGGCATAATGATAACCATGCAAATTTTGGGGTACTTCCCCTTCCCAAATGCCCCCTGTTTTCGCCTTTAATGCTAAGACATATTCCTCTGTAGGGTTTTTTTGATAATGCACTTTAACAACTTCTGCCCGTGGGGCAAATAATCTAAAAATTGTCCGATTGCCCTCTACCCTAGCTCCCATAGCCTCTTCGGAGCCTATACTCAATAAAACATAATCTACCTCCATCTCACGGCTCGAGGCTTGGTGTTCTACAAAAGCAGGGGCTAAAAAACGATGCTCAGCGGGGGCATTAAAATAAAACACTTGCCGGCCCGTACGCTGTGGGTGAAATACCCAATTAACATTCCCGGTTGCATCTTGCTCTCGGTTAAAAACACGTGGGGGGGGCGATAGCCATATCCCAGTCGCCGTTACCGCTTTGAAGGGAAAAGGCGCACTACTACCGCCACTAATAACCCAATCCAGTGGTATCCGCAACTCCCAGCGCTTATGGCCAGAAGCCTTAATTTCTTGAAAAGCCCACTCACTACTACCCACTGGGTTCCATTGGTTAAACGGCCCAGCTAAATAAATCGCCTCTTGGCCCCACCCCACATAAGGGTAGTCTGCTGGCAAAAGTGTAAAAACAACCTCACCACCCTCCACATAATAGGCCTGCCATTCCCCCACCATTTTTGCCGGCACCTGGGCAATATCACTCAATAAAACACCCGTTGGCCCCCAATAAACCTCAGGCAAAGTCCCCGTTCGATAATCGTGGCTAAAAACAAGAACCCCACGCCCCGCTGTTTCCCAAAAAGCGCGTTCTAAAGTAGGGTGACGAGGCATAGCAAAAACGGGGTAAGGGGCTTGGCAAACATGGGTATAGTAGCAGTATAGTAGTATCTCAAAGAATTCAACTCGAGATCTATAAATTGGCAAAACTTAAATTAACCGAGACAACGCTCCTCCCTTTTGTGTAGCAGCTTCATTCGACTAGACACTTATAATACACGCCTTCATGCTCCGCAGGGTTGATGTACACTGTACTTCAATAAAAACCTTCTTATACCCTCATCCCTTGTATTATCCCATTATGAAATTAATTTCCAAAACGGCCTGCTTCGCTGCTTTATCAATAGCAGCACCCCTAGGCGTCTTAGCCGAAGGCCCTGATAACTTCATCCCCATGAATATCGTCTGTGATACTTATAACGCAGCAGACGATCAGGGTCATGGGGATATTGACTACGCCTTTGCTATCGGAGAAACCGAAGCAACCAATGCACAATATTCAGCCTTCTTAAATGCTGTCGCCAGTGGGCCGATTCAAGTATGAAGTGCAGCACCCTTAGGCTGGAAAAAGGGTTAAGCAGCAGTGATGATAATGTTGGAAAACAGATTAATCATCATGCCAAAAAAGCAGTACTGCCACTTAACCTTAAAAGAGCGAAAACAAATT
>JANYEO010000172.1 GCA_025363025.1 Opitutia bacterium | reverse complement strand
CGACAGATCCTGCTTTGTATGGGCCGTATCCTTTAACTCGGCCGACCCACCATGTCCTTCAGGCGCCCGGAGGGGATTTGAAGGCATTGCCGGTAGCGGTAGTGGAGCAGGTAATTAGTGATATCTTTGACTCGCGTGCTTGAAGAGATGGGTTTTAAATAAGAGTGCTTAGTTTTTAATCTTTCCCTGTTTATGAAAATTGTTTCTCGTTTCTTGAAAATCCTTTATTGGTCCCTTGGACTATTTTTTGCCGCCGTAATGGGGGCTTTTTTAACGCTAGCTTTTAGCCCGGGCTTGCAGAGGGCCCTCGTGCTGCAGGCTTTGCATCCTTTAACCAAGCAGTGTCGGCTCGATTATATTAAAATTGGTTGGAACAGGATTGAGCTTAAAGAATTTTATGCGTTGGCCGAAAAAGGGGCACTGGGGATTAAGTCTTTAGATTTAAGGGCGCCTTTTTTTGCTTTAGCTTTTGGCGATAAATTGGAAATTAACCGCCTTGTTGCGGAGGGAGTGGCGCTTGATTTAACCCCTATTGCCTCCCTTAGCCCTTCTAAAGCGGCTGCAGGGGCAGTGGTTACAGCAGCAGCTTCAGATAAATCAGCCTCGCATAAAAAGCACTCTAGCACCCAGATACATTTAAAGCCGCTTAAAATTGGAGAGCTGAAGCTTGAGGGAGAGCTTTACTTCCCCGAGGACAAGACCTTGGCCTTTGATATGAGTGCAAAGGATTTGGCTGTAGGCACGGAGGGGACTTTTTTGATGAATGGGAAGCTAACTCACAAAGGAAATGAGACCGGGCGTGTTCAGAGTATGGGCTCTATTACACAATCTATTGTGGAAGGGAAGCCGGAGTTGGGTGTATCCCTTACGACAACAGGCTGGGGGCAGACAGGGATAGAGGATATGGGGGTACCGTTTTCTTCCATGGGGCTTGATTTACGGACGAAAATCATTTTGCAGCCGCAGCGAGTCGCTTTGGACGCTTTGTCATTACGTGTTATGACGGGAGAGCATAAAGAGTTGGTTGATTTATCGCTGTTGCAACCTTTGACGGTTCCGCTTGATGGGGATTTGGCTATGTTAACCCAGCTCGCAGGGCCGGTCATGAGCTTTACGACACAAAAACTGCCGCTGAGTCTTTTTAGCGTATTTATGCCGGGATATACTTTAGCGGGTGAGCTTCAACCCTTTACCTTTAGTATTGCGGCTCATGAAGGTCAATTTTCAGGCAAAATGGATGAACCCTTGGCGGTGCGTGCGGTTACCTTGCATCAAGGGGCAACAGCTTTAGTTGAAGGTTGGGGGGGGGGGTGTAATGTTGCTTTTAGTGCTGTGCCCCGCGCAGAGCGTCGTGGGCAGCTTAGCTTAGAGTCTTTAACTTTGAATACACTTACGGCCTCTATACAAGACGCACAAGGAAAGGCTTTATTTCGTACCGAACTTATGCGTACCTTGCCTGTTCCGCTTGATGGGAGGCTTGAATCCTTATTGGCAGGAGAGGGGGATTTACTATCGCTGGATGTCATAGACCTACCATTAGCTTTAGCGAACCCTTTCATCGTTGGACACACACTGGGAGGGAGTGTCGGCGGGTTAAAAGGGAAAATCTCTTTGACGGATGGCAATGTGCGATGGGCCTCTATAGACCCCTTGCAACTGCGGGCTATTAGCCTGAGGGAAGGAGATAAGGTGCTGCTTGAAGGTGTGAGTGGGTGGATTCGTCCTACCTTTGATGGCACTTTTGAGGCTTTTAAGGCAGGGGTGGAGGAACTCAATTTAAGAACAGGGGAAGGGGCCTCGTGGGCGATGGGGGCGGTAGAGGGCAAAGGACTTTTAGATAAAAAAGGCCGCCTGGGGGAGTTTGATGTCTCGGGGCGTTTAACGGCCATGCTGCCGGGACTATTAGGCCAGCCTATGTTTAAAGACTATAACGCTTTGCAGGCGGGCAACCTTATTTTTACGATAGGGGTACAAGGGGAGCGAGCGGGCAAAATAGTTGTGCAAGCCTCGGCTGATCTTAAGAATATTGCCCTTAACCCTAAAGCATTGCCAACAGGGGTAAAGCCTGGACAAGGCCCACAATCATTAAGCGCCACATTTCAAGGTGAAGCCAATGGAGGAGCGTTGGATGGGAAGTTGACCTTTCTTTGCCAAGGTGCACTGGATAAAACAGATGTTATCTTAAGCGGTAGTACTAAAGAAAACCGCTATGACTTTGATATTAAGGGGAAGCAGGTGAATCTTGACGATATGCTGGCTTTGGCGGCTATTTTTGATGCTGCGAGTAATTCTGGAGTTGAAGGGAGCAAAGGGGCTTCATCTCACCTAGTAGAGGATAAGTCTGAAAAGAAGC
>JANYEO010000054.1 GCA_025363025.1 Opitutia bacterium | reverse complement strand
GCCGCCGTCGCTGCCTTCCACGCTGCCAGCAAAAAAGTAAGCGGCCGCGAAGAAATCCGCCAAGTCGCCACCGTATCTGCCAATTGGGATACAACGATTGGGGACATCATCGCCGAAGCTATGGACAAAGTGGGCAAAGATGGCACGATTACCGTTGAAGAAGCCAAAAGCATCGAAACCACGCTCGATGTGGTAGAAGGTATGCAATTCGATAAAGGCTATCTCAGCCCTTACTTCGCTACCAACATGGAAGCCATGGAAGCCGTTTTGGAAGATGCCTACCTCTTGATCCACGAAAAAAAGATCTCGAGCTTAAATGACATTCTTCCCCTGCTCTCTCAAGTCGCCAAAAGCGGCAAGCCCCTCGTCATCATTGCCGAAGACGTCGAAGGCGAAGCCTTGGCTACGCTCGTGGTCAATAAACTCCGCGGCATCCTCAATATCTGTGCTGTCAAAGCTCCTGGCTTTGGAGATCGCCGCAAGGCCATGCTCGAAGACATCGCAGTGCTCACCGGTGGCCGTTGCATCACCGAAGACCTCGGCATTAAGCTCGAAAATCTTCAAATTACTGACCTCGGCCGTGCCAAACGGGTAGTTGTTGATAAAGAAAACACAACCATCGTTGAAGGCTCCGGAACATCAGCTGATATCCAAGCCCGCGTAAAACAAATCCGTCGTCAAATTGAAGAAACCACTTCGGATTACGACCGCGAAAAACTTCAAGAGCGTTTGGCTAAACTCGCCGGTGGGGTTGCCGTTGTCAAAGTAGGGGCTGCAACTGAGCCCGAAATGAAGGAAAAGAAAGCCCGTGTAGAAGACGCCCTTCATGCAACCCGTGCGGCTGTAGAAGAAGGTATCTTGCCCGGTGGCGGCGTTGCCCTCCTTCGTAGCGCCAAAGCTATCGAAGCCCTCAAACTCGAAGGGGATGAATTAACCGGCGCCCAAATCATTCGCAAAGCCATCGAAGCCCCGCTTCGTCAACTCTGCGCCAATGCTGGGGTCGAAGGGTCCGTCATCATTCAAGAAGTCTTAAAGCACGAAGGCTCTCACGGCTATAACGTTGCCACAGGCGTTTTTGAAGACCTCTTAAAAGCAGGTGTCGTTGACCCAACAAAGGTTACCCGTTCTGCCCTTCAAAATGCGGCTTCTGTTGCAGGTCTCCTCCTCACCACCGAGTGCATGATTGCCGAATTCCCCGAGAAAAAAGGTGGATCCGGGGGCATGCCAGACATGGGCGGGATGGGTGGGGGAATGGGCGGCATGATGTAATAACATTGCGGAGCAATGCGTGATTTTGGGTTAAAAATAATGTCTTTTCACTCGAGTATTCAGATACACTCGCTCAATAGACCTTATTTTTACCTCCAAACTAACGCATTGCTTCTGACAATGTTTATTTAAAGCGGCTCCTTGGGTGAATTATTATTTGCTTAAGAAAGAGGTGCCTTTCTAACGGAAGGCATCTCTTTTTACCTCCCCATTTCATAAGTTGAATCGTTAAATAAATGTAATTTTATTTTCGATATAAGAACTTTATATCTCCGCAAAAAAGTGTTACTCTATAGCTGTATTGCCTATAGCTATGAAGATTGATTTATTAGACAGTCGCATGCTACTCTCTGATGCAGGGGAGGATTTAGGCTGTGGAGGGATTCAACATTTCTTAGCCGGTGAAGCAAAAGACGATCTCTTCGCAGAAGCGCAGGCTAATCTTCAAGAAACCCTGTATAAATGGGGTCACTTTAGTAACGCTGCTACTTTACTACGCTCTTCCACATTACCCCTATACGAATGGGCAAAAGGATCGGTCCACCCTTATGCGAACGCTTTAAATATTGCACTGTGGGGGATAGAAGGCATCGCTTATTTTTCCGAATATTGGTTTCATTCAGATAATTCAAACAAAATAGAGCATGATAATAAGCTCAATTTTTCATCTGACATCGAATCTCGCCAAGCCATTCAATTAAAAGAAGAAGCTTTTCTTGGGAAAACATTAACTACTATTTGGCTCGGTATTTGGACCATAGAGGCCGCTTATTGTACGTTGGGTTCTACTTTTATTAAACAATTGCCCCATGTGCACACAATTGAGCGTTCTCTTTTCCATAGTGTAGCACCCGCAATCAGCCTGATTATGGCCAATACTTTACTTGAAGATTTTAACATGCTTCAAGAGCAAAAAGTACGCTCCGCAATTGCCCTGCGTATTCCTGAGCATATGGGTGATGCTGAGTTATCTCGCATTGGTGCCTTTATCAGCAATGCGCAAGAAGCCGATGAAACACGTTACTTAATGGCTTGTGACCTTTTAAAATTTGTAGGCAATATGGCTGCTTTATGGCCTTCTTTTATGTGGTTTCGGTATGGGCAAGATCAGCCTTCAAGTGGGCTTATAAAAACACTGAGCAATGCTTCTGTCTTAATTGGAACGGTAGGCTATTCCCTTTATGGGGTATGGCAAGCAACCGAATGGGCCTGGGATAAAGGAGCCACGTGGTGGGCAAGGCACCAAGCAGCCATTGATTTTCTAGGCGGGGACAATGCAAAAGCCGCTAGCAATCTATTGGAATCAGATCCCGAATTTATTATTAACCGTTTATTAGAGCGCTTAGATACAGAAGAACTAGAAAACACTAATATAACAATGATTTACTTAAAGGCCTTAGGTGTTTCTACAGGTGATATTAAAGCCTTAAGAGCCGCTGAAGAATGTGATACAAAGGCTCGCCAATATTTGGCAACTCAGTTAAAAATTGCCCTATAACACGTTGATTATTGCGTCTGATATGATTGAAAACTCTGAGTCTCCCCTCCCCTTTCCCTGGCAAAAAAGCTTAGTAAGAGCCGCTCAACTATGCCTTGCTACAGCGGTTGTTATAGCATCTGTGATCGGTAGCTTATGGCTTTTAAAAAATCTCCTAGGGTGGCTAAGCCCTGCTATTTGGCCCGTTGTCGTTGCGGGGGTGTTATCAGTTTTGCTTAAGCCTGCAGTTGAGGGTATTTCGCAATACTTGCACCTAAAGAGACCATTAGCTGTTGGCCTACTTTATTTAAGTATACTGAGTTCTTTAATAATTGGGCTTTGGTTTTTATTTCCTTTTTTGATAAAGCAGCTCTTTGCCTTTATCGACTTTTTCCCTCAATTATTTGAGCATTGTCGTACTGCATTAGCCATCCATGCACCCGAGCTTAGCCAAACATTAGAAAATAAATTTGCTGCCGGAGAATGGAAAAATGCTATTCCAAAAACCCCTTCAGAAGCTATGCATGGAGCTCTTCTCAATGCTTTAAGGGAGGCAGGAATTGGCATTGCATCAGCGTTTGAGACTCTAATTAGCTGGGTGGTTATGCCTATTTATTTGTTTTATTTCCTCCTTGCGCGCCAGCACCCAACTGCAGGGCTTGACCATCAACTCACTTTTATTAAGCCTCAGCTTCGAGAAGATATTGTTTTTTTGGTTAATGAGTTTATCAATATTTTGGTGGCCTTCTTCCGTGGCCAATTACTCATTGGCCTCATTGTGGGCTGTATGCTCTCTGTATTCTTAACACTTGCTGGGCTAAAATTTGGCGCAGTGCTGGGCTTACTTATTGGGCTTTGCAATGTCTTGCCTTATGTGGGGACGATTTTGGGTATTACGGTTGCGCTCCCCCTCGCCTTTTTTCAACCGGACGGAGGGCTCATGCGGCTCGGTATTGTTTTTGGCGTGTTTTTCGTTAACCACTTATTTGAGGCCTATGTACTAGCCCCCCGTATTATGGGAGAGCGTACTGGGCTTCATCCGGCGGCGATTATTTTCTCCCTCTTTTTCTGGGGAACGGTATTTGCAAGCCCACTTGGGGTGTTATTGGCCATCCCGTTATCTGCCTTTTGGGTGGTTGCTTGGCGATTGATGCGTAAGAAATACTTACCTCATTTTGAAGTGTCTGCATAATGTACCAAGCCTTTTTTGGCTTTAATGAGCCGCCTTTTCACATTACACCAGACCCAAAGTTTCTCTTCTTAACGGCAAAGCATCGAGAAGCCTTGGCTAGTTTAATTTTTGGGGTTCAAAATAGGCAGGGCTTTATTGTGCTAATTGGCGAAGTTGGGTGCGGGAAAACCACTGTGTGCCGCCAATTTTTAAGCGTCTTAGACCCTCAGCTTTACGATACAGCATTAATACTAAACCCGACTCTTGAAGGGAAAGAATTGCCCCGTTTAATTTTGCATGAACTAGGAATTGATAACCCATCCAGTCCACTAAACCCTACACGGCAACTGCAAGATGAGCTGTTAAGGCGTATAGCGCTTAAAAAAAATATCGTCCTTATCATTGATGAAGCGCAGACCCTGAGTGTAGAGACATTAGAAAGTTTGCGCCTGCTATCTAACCTCGAAACGGATAACCAAAAGCTCATTCAAATTGTTTTAATTGGACAACCTGAGCTTAAGGCAAAGCTTAAGAAAAAATCCCTCCGGCAGTTGCGGCAGCGGATTTTAGTTTATGTTGAATTGCCGCCACTATCTAAGGCAGAAACATTACGCTATATTCATCATCGCCTAACCCTTGCAGGTAGCCATGCGCGCGCCCACTTTACCTCTTGGGCCACCCGGAAGATCTTTAAAAAAAGCCGAGGCACCCCACGCCTCATCAATCAAATATGTGATAAAGCCCTGCTTGCAGCTTATGTAAGAAACTCCGACGAAGTACGGGTGCGGGATGTTTCACGCGCAGTTGCAGAGACAATGCGCTAAATGAGACTGGCTGTAGAATACCTTTCTTTTGAGTTTTTGGTCGGTTGTCGTTCCTCGAGTACCGTATGTACACTCGTCACTCCGTCCTAAAAATTCCTCAAAATCAAAGCATTCTACAGTCAGTCTCT
>JANYEO010000121.1 GCA_025363025.1 Opitutia bacterium | reverse complement strand
TCAACAGAGCCAATCAAGTGTGGTCAACTGACATTACCTATATTCCGATGGAAAAGGGATTTATGTACTGCATGGCGATCGCCGCCGATGACTTCTTCGCCGTTCTCGACTGCTAGCTCTCCTCGCCCCAAAGACCGAAGGTAGTTCACTGTTCGTGCGTAGTCGACCTCTCCCCCCTCCTCTTTGGTGTTGCCGCTGCTCCCCGTGTTGTTTTTCTCTTCGTTGTTCTCTCCCCCCTCGGTTGTCTCTCCTCGCGACTAGAAAAAGGAAAAGGTTCAGAGGAAATACAAGAAATTAAAAAAATAGTTACTTGAATGTGGTTTGCAACCAATATATCAATGTATTCCAAGCGCAGGTCGGCTGGGATCCCAATTGACCTCAGTCCGGCGCGGTACTCCCACACCGCTGTAGGGAGAAGGTCGACAGCCCACCGGTAGTTGTCCTTGATCTGCTCGCTGTTTTCTGGCCAGAGGATGTCGATGAGCACAGACGTCATGTAGTCGATTTCGTCGGGAGGAGCAAAGTCGATAACTGGGTTTGGAATTTTTCTACGTGCTAATGTGCTTGCTCTTATCCTGCTTGGAAACGAGACAAATCTTGTGTTCGGTCTCATCAGTGTTGGTGGTCGAGGCATTAGAATCCTCCTCTTCACTCGTCGTTTTACCTCCCCACCCTCCTCGTAGTCGATGTTAAACTCGTCAGACGCTGCCCGCCTTGAATCCCCCTCATAATCGCGGTCCAAGTCCTCCTCTGAGATCTCGTCAGCGGCAGAGCGACGAGAGCGGGAGTGGCGACGACGACGACCCAGGCCGTAATCGAGATTATCGTTATGGCGAGAAGCTGGCGATGGAGAAAGAGAATCAAAGTCGCTGTAGTCATAATCCTCATAGTCGCTCGAGACAGCTTGGGGCAATGCTAATGCTGCTGCTGTTATAGTCAACATTTTCTTCTTCTTTTTGCCCGCTTCCGCAGTTGTTTGTTTTTTCAGAACCTTCTTCAACTCTCTTCCGGTGGCGGCAACCTCTTTCCCCACGGAGATGACATCTCCCGCGGTCTCCTTGATTATGCCGTAAATGCCTCCTCCCACCCCCGCGGTCAGAGCGCCTCCTCCTCCAGCTGCTACCGCCACCTTCAGCTTTGGTACGCTGCTTTGAACGGCCTGGATTCGAGCAAACATCGCGTTTATGTTCTGACCGCTTCTCCCCGCTGCCGCTCCTCCCGCTGCCACTCCTCCAGTTGTACGTCCCGCAGAGCGGATGATGCCCGCCGTCCTTTCTCCAAGGTTGGTGATTGCACGGGTGAAGCCCGCCGCCCGACTCGCCGTGCTCGCGGTGTTCGCCGCTCTCGCAGCGTTCCCAATTCGCCCTGCTACCGCCAACAGTCGACCAGAAGTGCGGCAGGGTGGGGTGAAGTAGATGAGGAGGAGGAGGAGGACGAGGAGGAGAAGTTTGCGCATCTGGAAAAGATTTTTCAGCAGTTAACAGAGACAAGGGGAAATTGAATGACAAGAAGAGTAATTTCTGAAGAGAGAGTGAGAGAGTGAGCTCGCTCCTATAGTTACCACCGAAGCAAATGATTAAAAATAAAAAATAAAATCATTAGCCTAGTTGTAACTAGAGGAAAAAGCCATTGCTAGACAAGGAGAAATTTAACGAAGAGAGAGTGAGCTCAATCTATTAGTTACCGCCCGGTCAATGCTTTAAAATAAAAAATAAAAGCACTAGCCTAGCGGCAACTAGAGAAAAAGCGGGTGCCAAACACAATTGTAGTTACGAGTGAGAAGGAAAAAAGACCTACCTTGCTGCACTTGCACAAACACTGGTGGAAGAGAGCTGCCCCCTGAGGCCGAGGTCCAACTGATCTTGGTAAACAGGTGGGCCTGCCGTTTTTATATGCCCACAAAAGCAAGTGATGTCGGCGGCACCGCCGCCGCAAAAACAACTGTTGTCAAGGAGAAATACACCCCCTTGCCGGCAAAAGCAACAGATCGGGTGTCACACGTACATACACATAGTTCTTCGGTCGACCATTTGATCCGCCGATCCACCAAGACGGGATTGCACATCTTGAAAAATGATTTCAAATCTAATCCTTCTGTTTGAAGTTTGAAACAGAGGGTTTGGGTAGCAGCGTCGTGTGTGCATTGTCTTTGTCAAGCAACACCAACGTTTTTTCTGGTCCCACTTTAAAAACAATTTATCTGTTTTTCCCACAAAGCTTTCAGGGTGGCACGAGCCAAATTCTGCTTTCAGGGTGTGCGATGTTAATTTGGGTGAGGGAGAGAAAGGTATAAAAGAAGGAGCTCTTGGGTGAGATGCTCAGATCACTCTCGACAGCTAACCATGTCACACGAAATGTCGCACGAGCAGCAATCGCAGGAGTATGAAGAGGAGTCGCACGAGCCGCAATCGCAGGAGTACGAAGAGGAAGTTTTTCTTCCGCCACCTCCTCGTTCTCCTACTCCTCCTCCTCCTCCTTTCGCAAACGAAAATTCGAGTCAGGCGATGCTGGAAGATTCTGAGGATGCTCGAGACGCGTACACTCCTCCTCCTCCCGAGAAACCCGACTCGCCAACTTCTCCTCCTCCTGAGAAGCGAAGGAAACAGAGTAAACCCTGCAAGATCTACAACGACAATAGTCAAGGTAAGAATTATGTGTAAAAAATCCTTGTCTGAACAGGGACTCGAACCCTGATCCTCAGGTTAAAAGCCTGAGACTCTAACCCTTGAGCTATTCAGACTTGCTCAAAAGTAACGAACACTTTTTCAGGCTCTGCGACCGCTGCTGCTGGTGAGAGCGAGTTCATCAAAAAAGGGGAGTGAAAATAGAAAAAAATACCGTCTTTTCAGTAATCTCTCCCGCTGTTAAAACGGCAATTCGCCAGAAGTTGAAAATGCGTAAGTTTTTTTTTTTTTTTTTTTTTTAAGTCTGCAACGAATAATTTTTTTAGGTTTTTGCTTTTTCTGTTGCTCTCATCTCCGCCGAGATTCTGGTAGATGCCCCTGCCTCACAGTAAAAAAGGGGTATGGATTCAAAAAACTCTTTAAAGACAATCAATAATTTTTTACTTTTCAGGTTGCGCTAGAACTTGTTCTCCTACCGATCTCAACCCTCAAGATTCCATCTACTGCCTCACCATCTACTGCCTAGACTGTCGAAGAGCTTTCCCTAAAGTAATACAAAGACATTTTTGTGCAGCGCATTCAACTATACTTGAACATAAAGAACTCTCGTGAAATCTCTGTAGTCAAACACGTAAGGAAAATAAAAAAAATTCTTTAATGGTCCACCAGCTTACGAGCAACTGTATCATTTGGAAAATACACCTCCAAAGTCTTCATCATAATTTTTCCCATCTCGTCGTCATTTAGAAAGTCTCGGAGGGCAAAGTAACAAGCTGCCAGCATTGCAACGAACGCCAGCAGCAGCATCACGAAACATTTGAACATTAAATGTGCGAGTCGAACAAGGCGTGAAGGTTCAGAAACGGCGTCCACATTCTCAGCAAGTTGTTGTCCCGCAAATTTAGTCACAAATTCCATTTTTGAAGAACCTCGAGAAAGAGAACCTCAACAAAGTTTCTTAAACCTCGTTCGAAAAAAAAAAAAAAAAATTAAAAAAAATAATAAAAAAAAACCTTGGACGTGCGGCAAAATAAAAAAGTTTTTATTTTTTCTAATTGTTTTGAACAAAAAAGTTTACTCATCATCATCATTTTCCTCCATCTCGCTTACGGGATCTGGCACACCATTTTCCATGGAGGTGCCGGCGAGAGGGTTGAGGTTGTCCACGGGAGCGGCAGAGGTGCCTGCGACGGGGTTGGGGATGCCCACGGCGATCTTGACTGCTGCAGAGGTCAGCCTCATGTGCTCCTTATGCACAATGGCCCGATGCTTCTTCAGGCTTGCCCCGTCGTGTTTGTAGGTCTTCTCACACCCCTCAATGCCGCAGACGATGGGGGTAGTTGGGATGAATGCTGCTGCCGTCGCCACCGTCGCCGCCGTCACCGCCGTCACCACTGTCGTCGCCGTCGCCGCCGTCGCCAATGGGTCCACCGCCACCACCGCTGCCTTGGCTGCGTTGAGCGCTACCAGCGCCGTCTCCATCTGCAGAGCCCGTACCTTGGTGTTGTGCTCACGAACCTTCACCCTCTCGTCAGCATCCTCCTCCTCTTGGGTCTTGGCCGTCGTCAAGTAGTGGATTCCCACTTTGGCAAGTTCCTGATCGAACGAAAATAAAAAATATTTTAAAAAAATATTTCAAGACGTTGTTGCTGTTGCCACTTTGAACGAACGAAAAAAAATATTTATTTTTTTTAAATTAAAAAAATATTTCAAGACGTTGTTGCTGTTGCCATTTTGAACGAACGAAAAAAATTAATTTTTTTTAAAAAATTAAAAAAATATTTCAA
>JANYEO010000099.1 GCA_025363025.1 Opitutia bacterium | reverse complement strand
CTTTAAGCAAGGGCCCGGCGCATAGTTACCGCTTAGATAGAAATAGACCCCTCTATTAAGCGAAAAGGCCCATAGCTACCCGGCTGAAAGCCTCTTCAAGAGAGGCTTTCAGCACACCCATAATTCGACCCATTGAAAATGCCTAACCCCTTCTAAATAAAGGAATTGCGAGCGATTTTGGCGGGAACCATTTTCAAGAAATGAGTGAGATATAGTGGATTGATCACAGCCTCCAAGCGCTCAGTGCTTCAATCACCCTATCAAGAATATCAATACTTGAAAAAGCAGCCCCACTCCCTGTTTTTTCAGCATAACAAGTCGTCATCTCTCCCGTGCCAACGCATGTCCGTACGCTCTCTACGACGCGAAAAAACTGGAAATAATAACCAATTGTACGCTGCGTCAGTTCTTGAATAGCCAGATCAACCTCTACTGCATCGCCAAACTGTAGCGGTACCTGGAATAGCGCACTCGCCTTTAATTTAGGCCACCCTCTCAATTTCCCGTCAAAATGCTCCAGAATAGGCAAAGTTAAGCTCTGTAAAAAAGCATGCTCGGCCGCCTCCATCCAGCAAAAATAATTAGAAAAATGGGCAACCCCCGCCGCATCCGTCTGGGCAAACGTAACGGAAAAAGAATAAGTATAAATAGACGCCATTAATAGTTAAAACTAGGCTCATAATAAAGCTTCTTCAGACCCAATACAATACTTGAGACGCAGTATAAAAGCATTTACATCGGCTTAACAATAAAAGTTAAAAATCATGTATTATGACCATAATCTCTTCAAGAAAGGTACGTCTCATAGCTTTACCTTTTCAAAAAGAATCATTAAGGTATCCTCATCAAATGGCTTTTAGCCCGATTTTTGCATTACCCTTTCAACCCCTATGGAAAAATACGATTTCTCAATTGCACTCGATAAAACTCACTTAGATATCATGGTGAAGATCCCTCGCCTTGAAGCATCCTGTACCTCAGAGTTTAAAAGTGCGCTAGAAAGAACTTGGCTGCCTTCTATTAAAACCGTCACCGTCGATTGCCAAGCCATAGACTTTATTGATAGCTCCGGCATCGGTGCTTTGCTCAGCATACAAAAACGCATGCAAGGTGAACGCGCCGTAACACTTAAAAACACAAAACCAACCGTTATAAGCGTGATAGAGCTCCTTCGATTGCACCGCGTTTTTAATCTGCACACTAATTAATTTTTAATGGCTATCGCTTCCACAAATACAATACGGCTTCCGTGGAAGGTCGCTACTTCCAGCCGCTTCTTTGTCGAGGCAGAGCCCATCCTGGAAGCTCTGTTAGAAGATTATTTAAAAAGCTTAAGCGCGCGTGTGCCAGATTCCCTCAAGCCCACTATTCAAGCTATTGTTCTTGGAGGCGGATATGGCCGGGGAGAAGGCGGCATCTTTCACGAGGGCAAAAACCCTCCGCGTTTATATAACGATTTAGACTTTTTTGTCTTTACGGACACCCCTTCTGCCCCTGCCCTAAAAAATTGGGCCCAGGCAGAAGCCCACTCTGGCAAACAAACCCTTGGGATAGATGTAGACTTCAAATGCCTGCCCTTAAAAGACCTTATGCAAGGTAAAGGCAGCATGATGTTCTACGACCTCATTCATGGTCACATCATAGCTTATGGAGACCCGCACTTTCTTACTGCTTACCGGGAGCATTACCCCCAGGGGCGCTTAAATGAAGACGAGGCCCCCCGCCTCCTCTGGAATCGTGGCACCGGCTTATATTTTGCAAAACAAGCCATTCAGCAAAAAAAAGATAGCGGCTTTGTTCAAAAAAACCATGCAAAGCTCAAGCTAGCTCTCGGGGATAGCCTCACCGTTATTAGCCGATATTATAGCCCATCCGTACGGGCCCGCCATGCCACATTATTCGAAATCCCCTTACCTCACCCCTGGGGGGAACATGTCTTAGCACTTCACCGAGAAGGCGTCGCTTTTAAACTCTATCCACGGCATGAAGTCCTCTCATGGAAGGCTCTAGAAATCGAGAATCGCGCCCTAGCAGAGGTTTGGGCACAAGTCTTCCTTCATGTAGAAGGAGAAAGGCTAAAGCGCCCTTTTGTCTCGCTAAACGATTACGCAACCTATCCTCACCGTCTTGTGCCCAACCGCCCGTGGAAGCTTAATATCGCCATCGCAGGGAGGGATCTTCTTAAACGGCATGCCTGTATTCGGCCTATTTATGACTACCCGCGTGCTGGCTTATTTCGAGCCCTAGCCGCCCTTTTAAGTGGCAAAATCGAAGGGCAAAAAACAGCTGCTAACTCCTTTTTCCCTACCCCAAAAACTCCAGAAGCCCTCCAAACCGCTTACCGCAAAGGCTGGGAACACTACGGATAATAGCAACCTTTATGCAAAAGCCGTTAAGTGTCTTTGTCATCATGCCCTATGTCCCTTATCCCCTGGATAGGGGGACGTTTCATCGGGTCTTTAACTTAACTAAAGGGCTAGGGGCACATGCCAAGATTGATCTTTTTTGCTTAAACGATAACCCACAAGCAGAATTACAGCGCCCCGTTTTCGAACCTTTTTGCAACCGCATCCGGTTTAGCCCTTTTCAGCACCCAGTATGGCCTTCCATGCTAAAGGGCCGGTTAATGCGCAAACTTCCCACAACCATTACCCATTGGGAGTGCGAATGGGCGATGAAAGACCTAAAAGCCTTTGTCAAAGGGCACACATACGACCGCATCCTATGCTTCGACATCGTCTTATGGCCGTACGTACAAGCCGCTTTCCCCAAGCACCCTTACTGCATTGTAGATAGAAGCCGGGTAGACTTACTCTTTCAAAATGAAGAGCTAAACGTATTAAGCCAATCCTTTCGCCAACGCCTCATGCGGAGGGAAAATATCTGGAAGCTTAAATCTTTCGAAAAACAGGTTATTCGCGACTGCTTTTCCATGATTGTTTGTGGGGCAGATGACCAACGCTTTTTAACCCAAACCCTCGGCCCTACTAAAAAGATTCAAGTAATTCCTAATGGCGTAGATGCATACACGTTTAATGAAGCCGCCTTTCCGCCTACGCCCACAGCTACTCCTACAGCTATTTTTTGCGGCGCTTTAGATTATACACCCAATGTAGATGGTCTTATTTGGTACGCCTCAGAGGTTCATCCCAAAATACGTGCCCAGTCTCCAAGCTACACCTTAAAAATTGTAGGGAAGAACCCCCTTCCCATCATCAAGCGTTTGGCAGAGTTTACCCCCGGTATAGAACTCGTAGGAGAGGTATCCGACGTTCGGCCACATTATCAAAATGCTTGGTTTCAAATCGTCCCCCTGCGCATTGGGGGAGGTACCCGTTTAAAAATTGTCGAATGCCTCGCCATGGGTATTCCTGTGCTATCAACCACCTTGGGGGCTCAAGGGCTAAACCTTGTCGACGGGCAAGATCTTTTAATGGCCGATAGTATAGACGATTTCGCAGAAGACGCCCTCCTCTATATACAAGATAAACCATTAAGAGACGCTCATGCAAAATCGGGACAAGCCACTGTTTTAAAAAATTACACCTGGCCCATCCTCGGTAAGGCTTTTTTCAATACCCTTTCAACCGGTCAAACAGATACCCATAAAACATCGACTGAACCTTCCGTATCACTCCTTCTCGGCCTTCCCTTTCACGAAATTTCTATGGGAGAGGCCCTAGAAGCCTGTAAACATACATTAGAGGCAAAAACCCCACAGTATTTTGTCACAGCTAATGTCGATTTTGCAGCTCAAGCCTATAAGAACGAAGCCCTTCGCACAATCCTCTTTCATGCAAAGCGTGTTTTATGCGATGGCATGCCCCTCGTATGGGTTTCTAAATTACTCGGAGGCTCCATTAACGAACGCGTCACCGGGGCAGATCTTGTCCCCCGCCTCTTAGCCTTATGTGCAGAAGCCAAACAAAATGTTTATTTTTTTGGGAGCGATCTTAACACCCTCACACAGGCCAAAACCATTTTAGAAAATCGCTATAAAGACCTGCGCATCGTCGGGGTAGAAGCCCCCAAAATCGGCACTATAGATAGCTGGGATAACGACCGCATTATCACTAATATTCGCCAAGCCAAGACGGATCTTCTCTTAGTGGCACTCGGTTGCCCGAAACAAGAATTATGGATATCTCAATTTCACAAAGCCACCCAGGCCTCCCTTAGCATCGGCATCGGAGCCAGTTTAGACTTTATAGCCGGCAAACAAATACGTGCCCCGAAGCTCTTCCAGTCAATCGGGATGGAATGGCTCTGGCGGATGCTTAGCAACCCTCGCCGTTTAATGGGCCGTTATTTACGCGATAGTCTTTTTTTATTTTGGGTAACCTTCAAACAATACCAGGCCATGAAGCACATGGCCCAAACTCCCATCTTAACCAGCAAGCGCGAAGAACGGAAACTCACCCGCATTTTCCCCACAGGGCTTGCAGCCACACCGAGTAACACACCTACACCTACTAGTGACCCTATAGAGCTCTCCTGGCAGGGCCGTGTAGAGCGTTCTAACATTACAACTTTAGACGTACCCACCACTTTCACAGGGCCTATCATTCTCGAATTATCAGCCGTCACCTTTATTGATAGCTCAGGCCTCGGGTTACTTGCTAAAATCGCCCGTCAGGCAAAAAACGCTCACGTCCCCTTTTGCTTACTCAGCCCCTCGAACGTCGTCTCCCGCTCCATTGCCGCTATTCGTTTAGAAAAAGAACTCCCTAGCTTTCCTGACCGCGCAACGCTTTATCAATACCTAGAGCTCCCCTCCCCTGTCTTACTATAAAATAGACAAATCTTCCTCTTTTCATTACATTTACACTCGTGCCCTCGTCTTTACCCCGCATCAAACTGCTCTTCTCGGCCGGCATGGTTCAAGAAGGCAAATCTGGAGTCGCTCAATATGTCATCCAGCTTACCCGGCGCCTTGCGCGGAAAGCGGAGATCGATATTATCATCGCCGGCGTCAAAGCCGATCGCTCCTTATTCCCTTTTCTAGCTGATAACCAGTGGGAGGATATCCCAGCAAGCTGTCGCAATGGCCTGCTCAGCTTCTTGTGGCATCAATTCGCTATTCCTCGCCTTTGCAAAAAGCATAATATCCAGCTGCTTCACATCCCAAGTTACCGGCGGATGGTTTATTCAACGGCTACCCCTCAAGTCGCCACTATTCATGACTGTGCCCCCTTTAGGATGCAAAATAAATACGATCGCCTGCGTACCTTCTTTGGCACGCGCGTTGTCCCCATTTTAGCCCGGCGCATGCACAAAATTATCGCCGTTAGCTCTACAACAGCCGCAGATGTGAGGGATTTTATGAAGGTCCCCTCACAAAACATCGTTACTGTCTTCAACGGGATAGATCACGATCGCTTTCACTGCCCCCGTTCGGAAATGCTTCCTCTGTTTTTAGAAAAACGAGGGCAAAAGGCCCCTTACTTTATTTTCGTCGCCCGGCTCGAACACCCAGGAAAAAATCATGTCCGCCTCATAGAAGCCTTCAACCGTTTTAAAGCCGCAACTTACAGTCCGACTCAATTAGTCTTAGCAGGAGCCCCCTGGCACGGCATAGAAGCGATAGAAGCCGCTATCGCCGCCTCCCCTTACACGGCCGATATCCGCTACCTAGGATTTGTGCATGATGAAGAACTCCCCTTTTGGTACGCAGGCTCCATCGGCCTACTCTTTCCTTCTTTAGTCGAAGGCTTCGGCTTTGCCGTTGTCGAGGCCCAGGCCTGTGGCACTTTAGTTGCCTCTTCCAATCAAACAAGTCTTACGGAAGTCGCTGGCCCCGCCACCCTCCTCTTCGATCCTTTTAAAGAAGACGAAATGGTCACCGCCATGTCCGAAATGTCCACCATGGCTCCTACTCGTCGGCAAGAGCTCCGCGCGCAATCGTTAGACTGGGCTGCACAATTCACCTGGGACAAAGCAGCAGACCAGTGCCTAGCCGTCTACCACGCTTTATTATACCCAGATAAACACCCACTCAAAAGAAGCCCCAATCAAAAAGAAGCGCCCCCTATCCCCGCTTCTCTCAGCCAATAAAAGTCAATAAAGCACTCCCTAAAGCATACCCAGGGTCTGCTTCAATATAAAGATCTCTGCATGATGCTGCAGAGGTCTCAAACCATTAAATGCCCCAAATCCCCTCCCCCTGGAAGCGCTTTTTTTGGCGCAATACGCTAAGCAGCTATGTGCAAACCATCACTCGACTCTTGGTGGGGGTGGTTCTTTTTAGGCAAACCTATAGTGCTCTTTCTCCGGCAGAGTTTGGCTTTTGGTCTCTCCTGTGGTCCCTCTTTGGGTACGGGGTCTTGCTCGATTTTGGCTTTGGCTTCACCGCTCAAAAAGCTGTAGCAGAAAAAACCGCAACGGAAGATTGGCTGGGCCTCAGTCGCCTATTATCCACGGTTTTTTGGACATTCATGGGCCTGGCCGTTTGCTTGTTCCTCACCGCCTGGGGGTTCGAAGGCTTCTTTTTAAAATGGGTAAAGGCCCCGGTAGAAGATGCCTCTGGGTTTAACGAAGCCTATCAAATTTTCTTTATCGGCATGGCCCTTGTCTTCCCCTTGGGTATTTTCCCGGAAATTTTAAGGGGCCTCCAACGTATCGATTTAGCAAACTGGATCCAAAGCTTAAATAGCCTCCTGTTCTTAGGTATTCTCTTAACGGCTCTGCATTACAAAGTCTCTTTTCCCGTCCTCATGGGCCTCAGTGTGGGGGCGGCTTTACTGCCAAATCTATGTGCCGCAGTCATCGCTATTCGTCGCTTGCCCCACGTCTCTTTTGCCCCCCGGCATTTTGATCTTTCAGCAGTCAAGTCCCAGCTACATTTCTCTATAGCTGCCTACCTTGTCACGTGCAGCAACTTAGTCATGGCGAAGAGCGACCAACTCGTCATCAGTCTCATCCTTGGCGTCTCTGCCGTCACGGTTTACCAAGCCGGGGCCAAAATGGGCGAAATGCTCAACCTCTTTTGCACGCAACTCCAAAGCGCCCTCTCCCCCGCTGCAGCCCACTTAAATGCCAAAAAGGATAAAGAGGGTTTGCTGGAGCTCATGCTAAAAAGCTCCCGTCTTACCTTTTTAGTGGCTACCCCTTGCTACCTCTTATCAGCTCTTTATTTAAGAGAACTCATCCAACTCCTAACCGGCATGACAACTATCCCGGCGGAAACTTACTGGACCGGCCAGGCCCTTTTACTCGCTATCTTTAGCTCTCAACTCACTAATAGCTGCACCAAACGCATTCTCATGATGTGCGGCTTCGAGCGTACCCTCCTCTACCTAAGCTTAGCAGATGCAGGCACCAACCTCATTCTCAGCATCATCTTAGCCCAGACAATGGGGGTTGTCGGGGTGGCCATTGGTACCCTCATCCCCACCGTATTTTTTGGCTGGTGTGTTCAAATCC
>JANYEO010000040.1 GCA_025363025.1 Opitutia bacterium | reverse complement strand
AACCGGCATAGGTAAGCCTGAAGCCAGGTGCCGGTGAGTGGGGGATTCCGCCGTACGTGCCCCAATAGCCGCCCAAGAAATACAATCGCCAATATATAAAGGCGTTAGTGGGTCTATAAATTCTGTAGCTGCCGGCAGGCCAATATGGGCCACTTGTTTTAAGAATTGGCGGGCCCTATGCAGGCCACCGGCAATGTCTGCCTCACCATTTAAATGAGGATCAACAATTAAGCCCTTCCAGCCAGAAGATGTACGCGGTTTTTCATAATACACCCGCATAACAATAAAAACCGTCTCCGCCACTTCATCAGCCAAGGCCTTGAGTGCCTGCGCATATTCTAAGCCCGCTTCTACATCATGGATAGAGCAGGGGCCTACGATCAAGAGCAATCGCGGGTCATTCCCATTAATAATGGCTTTTAGCGTTTGCCGGCTTTTATCAATAAAGGCGGCTTCCTCTATTGATAACGGAATTCCATCCCGCAATGCCTTGGGGGACAAGAGCGGGTGCACAACCGTCTGAGCGCTATAATAATTATCCAATTGCGGAATAATAAAAAAGTCAGGACGCTGACACTAGTAGAGGATCAACTCAATATGCAAGCGTACGATTAAGCAACTGCTTCATAATCTACGCTTTTTGGCACTACTAAAAAGAATAGGCCGTGTCCCTAAAGTCTACAGGCTACCAAAATCATGCATTGCTCATTCAATACCGAGAATTAAATGACACTGAAAATATATTTTTATTGACAAATAAATACATTGCAGTAGATTTTATTAATTTATGAAAAAACTAAACTCAATAAATGCAATACTGACATTAACCTTGCTGAGCTTATGGCCGAACTTCAGCTGGGCCATGGACCCATTAAAATCAACTGATCCTGCCTTGACAGTTACAACAGCAGCTTTGCTGGCGGCTGGGCAGCTTACTGCAGCATTTGTAAGAAATGCCTTCAACCGGGGAGAAGACCTGCCTACACCCGTAGTGACGCCCGTTCTAGAAGAAATTAAAAATGAAGATCCCCAAGAGGAGCCTTTTGAACGCCGTTATTTGAATGGGATTGATATCGACTCCCCGTTTATTGATGTCGAGGTTTTGCCTACTACAGATAATAACTGTGGGCTATTTGGTATTTATGGAAGGACTGATGTAACGCGCGAAGAGGTGATTGAGGAACTGATGACTCATGCGGATGCCACTACACCCATTGCCCGGCATATAAGGGGATTGATGGCCGTTGAAATATTGGCTTATTTAATCGATGGGGGAAATATAGAGACCTTGGCTCAGGCGGCTGAATCTGCGCTGGCAAGAACGACTTTAATTAATTTATTGGGAAATTTTTTTGCTAACTATAATACTACCCCCACTGACATCACAAGGGATCGATTATTAGCGATGCTAGCTTCCAGTCGCGTTTTTAAAAGTTATACAAGGCATGTCATGGGCGTACGTATAGGTAGTAGCGATAACGACCCTTATCCCATGCTAGGTATTACGTTAGGCAATCAAGCCCATACAGGTGCAGCCGGAGCATTGGCCGCTATAGCAGCTATGAGGGGAGCCTCCCTGCATATTTATCACAGGAATGCAGCTGGCAATATAGAGCAAGTGGCAGCTTATATACATGATAGGCATTTGACGCCGCAGTTAACTGATGGAACGGTTGACCTGCTACAGACCACGGCAGATCCTATTAATAACCCCCAGGTTTTAAACCATTTTAATTTACTGAAGCGCTATAAGTCTAAAATGACTACACCCAGTCATAATAAAGATTCTATGGCCTACACCGGATCATCTGGGATGTGGGCAAGAGGATCCATGCAGCTACCCTTTTATATTAGCAGTACGCCTGAAGTAGAACGATGGATTGCTAAATTAGGATTTCCCGTTGCTGAAGGTTCTTCTTCATTAAAAATAAAAGAGCTTCGAAGTAATGCATTTGCGATAATGGACTGTGATGGCAATATCTATAACCAAGGGCAAACAAATGAGCAATATAAGGATGCGGTTCAACAGGAAAAGCAGCTGAAGAAAGGATGCGGTAAGGGGGCGTCAGCTATAAGTGATGGATTTAATTATCCAACATTTCACACTAACTGTGAGCATATTTCTCAAATATGGTCATTTATGATCAATAAACAAATAGAGCTCATCAAGGCTATAGGGCAGCGAGAAGCAAAAGTCCTTCAATCCCTTAAAAAAGATAGCTATTATGGCCTGAAAAAGGTTTCTAAAAATGGTAAAAAGTTATATAATAACATCGCTGATTTTTTTATCGAAAGCACTAGCAATGATCACGATGTTTTTCTCGAAGACCTTAATGTTATGCGAAGCATGACGCCTAGCCTTCGCAATCTGCAGTTTATTATTTTGAGAATGGATAAAGCCCTTCGCCTGACAACAGAAGAATTAGCTGCTAATTTTTCGCCTAAATGCATACAAAATATACTCTCTAAGCAACTTTCTGGTACAACCTATGCGGATTCAACGCCTCTCTCCAAGTGCTTAACACACTTTCTGACAAAAGTGAAAGTTTGCTACCAACATGACATCATCCTATTAGATTATTTTCTAGACCAACTTATTGATTTATGCCGCATTCATGGATATGAGCCGCTTGTTCCTCATTATAACCCCGGAGCATGGGGCGAGCAGGAGCGTGAGCTGATGCAGGTGCTTGTGTTGATAGCCTCGCAAGAGACTATTGAGCAGCAAGTACTTAAAGATAAAAAAGATGCCAGCACAACGGAAATTACACTAGAGGAGGAGCATGAAGATGCGGTGAATGTGGAGAATAACACTACTATAGAAGCACATTTGAGGGACGACAACTCTTGCATCTTCCTCTCCCACGATGAAGCGACTGAAGATGCATATGATGTGGAGCATTATAGCGCCCTTTTCGAGGCTTTCTGTGAAGATATGCGCCAAAAGAAGCTCAGGCAAAGTCAGCTTAAGCCTGTTCTTTCTCGAGCATCAGTTTATGCTACTATTACCGAAATAGGCGTTCTCACCCCCGAAGAACGGGATTTATTTCAAGTATATCTAAGAGACTATGCTAACGTTAATACCTGGGAAGCTTATAAGCATTTTGAGAACGCGGCGCATTTAGCTTTAACCTTAACCGAAATAGATGAATTGGCGAAAGCTGTGGCCGGGCATTTGAATGATTTTCTAAAAGCGAGACTTCATCTAAATGAAAGTCGTATATTTTCGGATGAAGCCATTCGAGTATTTATTAAAAGCTTCTTGAATGATCATGCCAAAACTTTTCATTGCTTTCACCCAGGTAAGGGCAAGAAGGTTCCGAGTGCCTGGATGCAATTTCGTCATGCTCCATGGATTGCACACGGTATCATGCCGGTTAAAAATGAAAACCGCTCTAATCATGTAGCTCATATGAACTATCAGGAGGGTTTGGTACGGCGCGTGCGGCAATAATGAGACCGCCGCATAATAGCTTATCAAAATGAAAAGCTATTGTTTTCGAGTTTTTTATTGCTGGGATTATTTAGAGACCGATTGCAAAATGTATTTAAATAAAAGGCCCCATAAACAAAAAGGCGAACTCATTATTGAGTTCGCCCTCTCATCAAAAAACTAACCTACTTCAGTTCTTCTACCAATGGATATTGAGACCCAGGTCGACAAACAAGTGCGCAA
>JANYEO010000013.1 GCA_025363025.1 Opitutia bacterium | reverse complement strand
CGCGACTGCCTGCAGGCGAGAGAACTTCGAGTACTCCATGTACATCGGCCCTTTGCGCACCCTTGGGCGAGAACTTTGGAGTACGGTCGGTCGTGGTTGTACCAGTCCCGTCAACGTTCTTTAAGCTTGCAGAGGTACCTGGCCTTGCCCGTGCTCGCCTTTTGCTTGACAAAGGACAAGGAGCGAGTGAAAGTTTTCCACATTTTTTATTTGCATGCGTAGTTCCCATTTTACAGTATTTGCTACTCAATGTTGAAAAAAATCGGCCTGGCTTCTTCCACTTTGCCGTGCGATGTTATCGTGGGAAATAGTCCCGTGTAGCATTTAAAAGACACATGTAGAGTAGAATCATTATGACAGTTTACAATTAAATAACGGTCACGTCGTTCGGCTATATTTGACTCTAGCCATCTCATGATTTCTCCAAAAAAGTTTTGTTTGCTGGTAAGGTGTCGTGACAAGGTCCCAAGGCTCAGCTGATCGGAGCAGTTTCTCAAGATGCAGTACGTAGTTATGTTCACTGCTATGTCCCGGCGATGCACTCCTTTCGGAAAGGCATTCTGAGTTGCAACAATAAAAGACAATTTGTCATGATTGCTCGTATTTGCAAATAAATTAGCCATAGAAGGAGATGAGTAGAACTTATTTGCAAGGTCTTCCACAATGACTAAAACGTGTTTATCCCGGCCAAGAAGACTTTGAGATTTCACGTCCGGTAAGCCATCGTGTTCCTAAAAGAAGGTTTTTGGTTTGCGCAGTTCACACAGCAGCAACCTGTTTTCTTACCTCCAAATGTCTGTAGCAGCTCTTATAAGATTCAATCATAGTTCTCGTGTGCAGTGACCTGTCTTCAAAAGGGTAGCACAGGATCACTCTTTCAAACAAATGGCTGAAGACGGATTCTCTGTGCCTCAAAAAATCTCTAATCATAGAACTTTTTCCAGACCCCGAAGCTCCGCTAAAGTAAGAAAGAGTGAAATGTCCACAAGGGTAAGAAGCACTGCAGCTGCAACCTGTGATACGTACCTGATCTGAAGGCGAAACGGAGCAACAATCTTCAGGATATCGGGATCCAACTTGAACGGCCGGTCGTAAGAGCTTTTCAAGGGGTCTCCAAATTCGTCAGTCAGTTTCAATTCTGGAAACAGACCATCTCAACCTGATTTAAGAGGCTCGACCGTCAATTACCTTTCTTGTGGGTCTCCATCTTCATCAAATAATGCTCCTGAACGTGCAAACTCTGAGATAAGTGCTTCGTTTTTTTCCAAATTTGGAGTAAAGTACGTGCTCAGAACTTCAGAAAAGCGCTTGTCTGCGTTGAATAACCTTGCGTAAGCCTAAAAGATGAGATGGGTTTGGCAGGTTAGGCCTCCTGGTAGTAAACGTTGTCCGTACTTACCCAGTAACAGCAGTACAGTCCGCACTGAGTTGAATTCTCTGGCTGCACCGCAGAGACGTTGCAATATATAAAATCTTTACTGCCCAAACGCCTCTGGATTTCTTCTTCGTTCAAACCAAGGCTGTCAAACGCCTCTGAAATTGAAGCTCTGCTGTGTTGACCTCAAAGCAAAACGGGTTTTTTTACCAAGACGGTTCTCCAGTTTGGCTAAGCACCACCAGTGCTTCCCCGTTCCAGATGAAACGTCAGTATTGATGATGGCAAGAGTCCTGTTTCGCAAACGCCTGCGAACTTTGCGCAACTCATCAGCGGCGTAAATCCCCAAAAAATGTCTCTTTAAAATGGGATGTTTTTCGAAATACTCCTGGATATCTGAACCACGCATTCACAAGCACGACGGCAACGTTCACAAATTATCCAGAAAGTCATCTTGTGACTCCTCGTCGGAGCTAAAGTCTACCGGGCCAATATAGTACCACGGATGCTGGGTTTGCGACCCCCCTGCTGCTCGTGGCACAGGAACGACTTGTACTTGATGACCCTGCGGTTGTAGAGGCGCCAAAGGTGGGTTCAGATCTGGCATTGGTTGTGGCGGCAAGCCCTTGTCCCTTTTCGTCTCCTGGTGGATTCTGTCTGTTGTGTCCACAAAAAGCGTTGGGTGCACCAGGGGACTAGGTTTTGGCGGCACAAAATTCACGTTTAGATCCACTGGACCGGGGTCTGTAAGAGCTCCTGGTGGCTTTGGAAATAAATCTGACACTTCTTGAAGAGCAGGGGTGGGAAGTCCAGAGCTTCCAGCTCCATCAAGATGACCGGAGGTTCCGGCGCCGCCAAGGTCAGCACTGTCACGAGAGCTGCTATGAGCAGCATCAGGAGCGGCGGCGGCGGATTCTTCTTTTTTGGAAAGGAAGTGCTTGTACTGTTTTTCGGATTTTAAGAGCCTTTGGTACTCTTCGTAAGAAATTAAAATGCTCGTTCTTAAGGGCATTTTTTAGTCCAGGTGAAAAAGTCGATGGAGCAAGATGTGGTAATTGTTAACCTTGCCCAAGACCTCCCTCTGTTCTTGGTCAGTGGAGCTTAATAATCGGTTAACGTCGGCTTTTTCCAAAAAATGCTTTTGAAGAAACCCGACCTTTCCAGATTGTAGGATCACGTGACTATTTTTTTTCTGCATCGAGATGTTTCCCTGTATTATTTGGTGCAAAATATGTATTAGCAGGTGTCTTTGCTTTTTGCTTCCTTTGAGCAGAGCTTTTGCTCGTTCTAACTTTGTAGCGCCAAAGGGCAATCGGAAGAGGGTCCTTAAAAAAATGCGGTTCTTCTTCACCCTTAGGGCCCCAGAGACACTTTTTGAAACCATTTGTTCCTTCACTGAAATTGTTCAAAGTGAAAAAGTCCACACACAAACCAATCGTACACTTTTTGGCCTTGGGCCGCTGGGTCTTTTACTGGTTCAAAGTTTAATGTGAAGCTTTGTGAGCCAGAATTAAATTGTAGCCACTCGCTTTCCCCAGGCACAAAAAAGTTCAAATATTCCAGAGGAACAGTTGCTGTCACCTCGCCGAGCTTTGCTGTGCCGGTCGAGGGCACCGAGATTGGACAAATATGAAGTGGGGCATTTGAAAGGACGGTGCTCTGACCAACTAATTGGCGGGACTGTACGAGGGAGCAACTAATTTGGCAGAACATTCTGGTTTTTTGGGGCAGCTTAGCACTGCAGGAAAATAGGCGGAAGCGCCAGTTTCCATGATGAAGACCACAGTAACTTTCCTCAACAGTTATGCGCAGACACCCATGTTCCAATTTCCCGGCAAATGCCACACTTTTAATCACCATCCTTTTTTGGCGGCACCTGCAAAGAGGAAAGAATGTCAAGAGACAAATTTAAAGTGCATTTACAACGACAATTTTTATTGGTCAAATTCTCAGCTCAAATTTCATTTGTTGTATACGTTATAATATGAACACAACACTTTCTTTGATTTATCTACTGTAAGGGCAGAAGTGAACTGCGACCACACAACGAGCGTCAAGTCATGCGGGATCGGTGCCGAAAAGTTTAGTTTTGCAATTATTTGGTTGGTGATGGGGACTGTCGGATTTATGCCGTACGTACTCGGATTGGGGGTGCAGGAGAGGTTGTAGGCAGCTATGTAAAAATTTCGATCAAATAAATTTTGAGTGACGCCATTCGTCACGTTCTTGTGAACCATTCCCTGCACCTCTTTTAACCTTGCAAAGTCAAAAGGAGCTGAATAGCGGTCGGCCACTCCCTCGAATTTGTCCGGCGAATTCCCATTAACAGACAGGCGAATGTCTTTTAGGTATACAT
>JANYEO010000002.1 GCA_025363025.1 Opitutia bacterium | reverse complement strand
GAAAGATTGTGTGCTTTAGCCCGTCGCCCTGAGGAGACAAAATTGCCTGTCTGGATGACAAGGAGAATTTATACCTGTTGGTTTTGACTGACTGCAACGTGCAAGTGATTAAGACCAACTTGCGTTGCTACTACTACAGGCTGACGTCAAACAGCGCCTGGTATAACAACGACACGCTACTCTTGCCAGATTACAACCACATGTCCATGTGGTTGTACAGCGTCGCCGAGGACCAACTTCGAAAATCAAACTTTCTCCTGAGTCGGTCTCCCAACGTTTACTACATGCCTCAGTACAAGGGATACGAGGCGACGAGCGACCGTGCCCAATTATTTGTCTTTGCCGGCTGCTGCGAGCACAGGATTCACGCTTATCACCGACTTTTTCTGTTTGCGAGGCCCAAGGGCAATGGCAGGTCCGTGTGCTACAGTTTTACCTTTCCCCGCTCCATCCTGTGTGGGTGGGTCATGGACGAGAACGACACCTTGTACGTGGTGACCTTGTCTAGCTTTAATGTCACGGAATTGAAGGACGCCAAGATTGCCGCCAAGAGGACCCCGGCTGTGGCACTGTGTCCGGGCGTTACCTGGGAACAACAAGTTGTAAACCTGTGCATCTATTCCTTGGACACTAACGCGACGGAGATGGAGGGAACGTACATGATCCCCCGGTGGCATCACAGGCTGGACACGGTCAACGTGCACAGGTTCTGGACGGCGCGCCAAGTGTATGACAGATTTTCCTGTCCGTTTGCAAAAAAATGCAGCGCGAGCCTCCACGACGGGTGGCTGGTGATTAGGACCAACTCGGTCCTCTTCTTCCACACCAACAGCAGCCTGGAGAGCGCGCACTACTCGCACAGGTGTCAACATCCCAAGCCAATGATCTGCCTGACGCAAAACGGCGACTTTTTATTTGAGCACGAAAGCGAAAGTTTGTGGAATAAGAGCATTCACGCCAAAAGGGCCTGCCCGCTCATGGCCAAGAGTCGCGTCTACCACTCTGACACCAAGGCTGTCGTGTGCACCCACCTGGAATTGCAGGGCATAATCTACGGAGGCATCCTACCGACAGAGGTAACTCGCGCGAATTCTTTTGCTTGCAGAATGATTGAATTTCAATTGGTACACCCCAAGGCGACGGCGCCTTCAAGAGGCACACCGGCTTCGCCTGGAATAGACTTGTTTTTACCCGAGACTGTGGACCTCTTGCCGACGGAGCGAGCCACCATCGACTTGGGAATCAGGGTCAAACTGCCGCCTGGAGTGGTCGGACTCTTGCTGCTGAGGGCTTGGGTGGCCAGGCGACACAAGCTTCGCCTTCACTGCGGAGTCATTGGTAACTATAGGCAAACGTATACGTTTAATACGAGGCAACAATTGCAACATTGCCAGATTCCGACTACCGCGGGACAATCAAGGCCTTGGTCGAATGCGACGAGATTCAAAAGCTGACGCTTCCGGTGGGAACCTCGTGGTTTCAGCTGGTTACGCTGATGGGACACATTCATCCCGTGAGGCGAGTCGACTCCATCGACTCTGACACTGACAGAGGGTCCACGGCCTTTGGATCTACGGGAAACACAACCATCACCTACGCCCAGTTGGCTGCCCTGGGCGAACAGCAAGTACAAGAGCAAGATGCGGAGGTTCCGTCCGGGGAGACCCAAGGCGATGCATCTAGCCAGCAGCCAGAGTGAAGATGCCATGGCGAGAGGAATGCGAGTGCAACAGCTACATCCCCTCACGGGCTTGCACGAAGTTTCCTCCTGCGGTCTATCTTCAATAAAATGCTCTCTTTGCTCTTGGCGATGCTTTGATTCAGACGACGTCTTTAGGCGCCACATTGTGCAAGTTCACGTGACGTTTGGCCAAATTTTTAGATCCTGGGAAGCTAACTCTGCCGTCCCCGCTAGAACGCTGATTGGCTGGAGGCAAGAGGCCATGGCGGTGGCGAACATGGTGTCTGGTCTAAACATGATGACGGTCAAGGTGTGGCGACAAGCTAGGGGAATTTGTGAATACACGTGCGCAATGTGCGGCTTAACGAGAGGCGACGACGAAGACTTAGTCAAACGGCACATGATTGAGCATCACGTTGGTAT
>JANYEO010000268.1 GCA_025363025.1 Opitutia bacterium | reverse complement strand
TTTCTTCAAAAAACCCGATATTGGGATCTTCTTATTTCGCCTCATGGGGGGTATTTTAATGATTATTTTTGGGGTCAAAAACTTAATGGGAGGGCCAAGTGATTGGGCCTATCTTGGCAAAGTGATGGACCACCTAGGCATTCATTTTGGCTATACCTTCTGGGGGATGATGGCAGGGGTAACACAAGCAGCGGGCGGCCTATGCTTTCTCCTAGGCCTTTTCTTTCGCCTGGCTTGCCTAGGGTTAGCATTTGTGATGGCTATGGCCGTGCTTTTTCACCTGGCACAAGGGGAAGATATACTCAAGCAAGGCGCCTTAGCCCTTCTGAGTTTATTTATCTTCTTTAGCTATCTCTTCATTGGGCCAGGCAGCCTCAGCGTCATGAAGGATTAAAATTGTCGCTAAACCTCACTAATTTCTTCACCACACCTTAAAAGCGTATTGACCCTAAGGGCTTCCCCGCGTTTAAGGATAAGCCTGCTGAAACCAATACATCGCATTTCAACTTCAACTTTAATTTACCGTGAAAACCGTTATTACCGACATTAGCCCTTCTCGCAAGAAGGTTGTAGTATCCGTACCTGCCGAAGCCGTACAAGCTGCCGAAGCAACTGTCTTGGCCGACTTTGTCCGCCATGCTCGCCTACCCGGCTTTCGCCCAGGAAAGGCGCCACTAAACCTCATCCGCGGCCGCCATGCAAAAGCCATTGCGGAAGAGCTTGTTACGAAAGTTGTCCAAGCCGCCTACCAGCACGTCTCCCAAGATATGGGCCTCAACGTATTTACTGTCGTCAAAGCAGAACCTGGGACCGTAGAGCTTGGCCTCGAAGCAGAGGTAATGATCGAAGTGGACCTAGCGCCTGATATCCAGCTAACCGATTACCAAGGTATTGCCATCAGCATTCCGTCTGTTGTAGTAACTCCTGAAGAAGTCGAAGCCGCCATCCAAGAACGTCAACGCTCTATGGCCAAATTTGAAGTCGCTGAGCGCGCTGCCGAAAAAGGCGATTACGTTAAACTATCCTACAAAGGCACCCTTGACGGCAAACCTTTGACAGAAATTATCGCAAACCAACCCCTTTTCTCTGAGCAAAAAAATACTTGGGAAGAAGCGGGAGCGGAAGATGCACCTGGGATTAAATCTATTATCTCTGGCATTATAGGCCTCAAAGCAGGTGATGAAGCCACTTTTAAAGAAACATTTGCTGAAGACTTTAGGGAAGCCGCTTTAGCTGGCAAAACTGCCGATTATGAGGTCAACATCCACGAAGTGCGCACCCGCATCCTCCCGGCGTTAGATGATGCTGAATTCTTAAAACAACATGCCGTAGAAACAGTAGAAGCTTTAAAAGAAGCTGTAACTAAGCGCCTGCAAGATGCCAAGGAAGGACAATCCCGTGACTTACAGGCTAATAAAGTGATGGAGCATTTGCGTGAAACGACAACCTTCCACATCCCTGAAAGTGCCGTTGATGCCAAAATGCCAGAAATGGTAGACCGTTTCCTCGCTTCTGAGGCGGCTCGTCAAGCCTCGCCTGAAGCCTTACAACGCGATAAAGATCAAATTTTATCCGATTTACGCGGATTGGCCCTGCGCCGGCTTCAAGAAGAATTCTTACTCGAAAAAGTTGCAGAACTCGAAAAAATACAGCTTGCAGAAGAAGATATGCAACGTGGCGTATGGCACGAAGCCATGATGCAACGCATGCAAGTACCTGAATACGTAAAAAAGCTTCAAAAAGATCAAAACGCCTTGCGCGCCTTCCAGCGCCGGATGCTCCACCACAAGACGCTTGAGTTTTTGGTGAAGGCGGCTAAAGTAACACAAGTCGCCTAACCTAACCACGGCCAGCAGTGCATGCCTAACGGGTATGTACTGCTAACACGTAATTCCCCCAGCAACCCCCTATTTTATTTCCCTGTGAGCAGTTATTACACCATTCCTTACGTCTACGAGCGCGATGGCCGCGGTGAACGCTCGTGGGATATTTATAGCCGGTTATTAAAAGACCGTATCATTTTCCTAGGGGTTCCAATTGATGATAGTGTCGCCAATGCTATTGTGGCGCAACTGCTCTTTTTACAAATGGAAGATCCTAAAAAAGATATCCATTTGTACATTAACTCTGCCGGAGGTAGCATGACAGCAGGGATGGCTATTTACGACACGATCAACTTCCTTCACTGCGACGTGGTAACGTACTGTGTTGGGCAAGCGGCCAGCGTCGGCTCTATCCTTTTAGCTGCAGGAACAAAGGGGAAGCGTTATGCTTTGCCTAATTGCCGCGTGATGATCCACCAACCAACAGGGGGCGCTACAGGGCAATCTTCTGACATCTCCATTGCCGCTAAAGAAATTTTGCGCTGGCGGGACGTTATCTCCCAAACTTTGGCTAAACACAGCGGAAAACCGGTTGATCAAGTTAAAAAAGATTCGGACCGGGCCTACTTTATGACCGCTGCAGAAGCAAAAGACTATGGTCTCGTAGACCACGTTATCGATTCTCATTTCGACCCTAGTAAAATTTAACTGCACTGCTCATTTATTTAGGCTAATTAAAAGCATAGGGCCTTAATCAACAATAAGTTGCTCGCTTTTAATGGCTCAACCAACGCGTATGACATTTTGCTCTTTTTGCGGTAAACCTCAAGCAGAGGTCCGAAAGCTAATAGCCGGCCCTTCAAGCGTTTTTATTTGCGACCAATGCGTACTCGTCTGCAAGAACCTGGTTGATAAAGAGTTAAAAGACCAAAAACCGCCTACTGAGACACCCAAATTCCGCCCGCGCCTCATCAAGCCGGCCGAAATTAAAGCAACCCTTGACCAATACGTAATTGGGCAAGACCAAGCTAAGCGCGTGTTAGCCGTTGCGGTTTATAACCATTACAAGCGCCTCTTAAGTGACCCGAATGATGAAGAAGCCGTAGAGCCCGTTTTACATGCAGACCTGCTCGCCCCGTACAAAGAAGTAGAGGTTGAAAAAAGCAATATTCTCTTCATGGGGCCCACAGGGAGTGGCAAAACCCTTTTAGCCCGTACCCTAGCGCGCATCCTGGATGTTCCCTTTGCCATTGCAGATGCCACGACTTTAACAGAAGCCGGATATGTAGGTGAAGATGTCGAAAATATCGTCTTACGCCTCCTGCAATCTGCCCAGTACGACGTCAAAAAAGCTGAATGCGGCATCATCTACGTAGATGAAATCGATAAAATCGGCCGGAAGACTGAAAACGTTTCGATTACCCGCGATGTTTCGGGTGAAGGCGTTCAACAAGCCCTTTTAAAAATCCTTGAAGGCACTGTCTGCAACGTTCCCCCTCAAGGTGGGCGCAAGCACCCAAATCAAGAGTACATCCAGATCAATACGGCCAATATCTTATTTATCTGTGGAGGCGCTTTTGTGGGGCTCGATAAAATCGTCCGCGAACGTACAGCTAGTAAATCGATGGGCTTTGATATCGAAGGCTCCTTATTAAAAGGATTAAAAGCAGAAGATATGATGCGCGAAGTGCACCCAGAAGACCTCGTACGCTTTGGGATGATCCCCGAATTTATTGGCCGTTTACCAGTGATCTCCGTCCTAGACCCACTCGGGCTAGATGATTTAAAACACGTCCTGCTAGAGCCCAAAAATGCCTTAATCAAGCAATATGCAAAACTCTTTGCCCTCGAAGGCGTAGACCTCAAATTTGAGCCTGAAGCCATCTTGGCCATTGCCGAAAAAGCAATTGATTTAAAAACAGGTGCCCGGGCCCTGCGTTCCATTTTAGAAAAGCTCATGCTCGATGTCATGTATGCCGTCCCCCACGAAAGCGATGTGCTAGAGGTATCTATATCTGCTGGCGTTGTCAAAGGGACCGCCTTGCCTCTTATTCGTCGCAAGGGAGACCGTGCGGGCTCTATAGACGCTGCCTAAGCATTAGACCGCTGCTCTAATGCTTGGATTTTGAAGAATTTGTAGGACGGAGCGACGAGTGTACGCTAGTACAGGGAGAGCGACAACCGACCAAAAATTCAAAAGACAGATATTATGCAGCGGTCTGCCAATGCTCTCAGTGCGTAAGCTATACCACTGGGGGCATTTTTCATAAGCCCGCCATAGGCCTGACGAAGCTCCAAAGCTGCTTGTGCATACTGCTGCTTTCCAGTCAAAATATGAAGGCTACTAAACACTCCTAAAAGAATGGAATGCCCAGATGGAATGGCATTATCCAGCCATGACTTGCGATGGACGAGTACCGCTGCTTCATTTAAGGACGTATCAAAATACCCTACCCCACTGGAGTCTTTAAACTGAGTGAGCAATACTTGAATCAAGCGTTCTGCCTGTTCTACATATACTACAAATTCCCCTACCCCAGTAACTTTAAGGCCACTAGCTACGGCTAAACAAGCTTCAGCCAGAGCGGCGTAATCTACAAGCCCAGCCTGCTTTTGAGGAACTCCTTCATAAGCGACGCTATACAAAACACTCGACCTCTCAAAAACTGCTAGCAACCCATCCAGAAGCTGACGTGCAGCGTTTAAATAAGCTGTATCGCCTACAGCAACCCCCGCCTCTGTCAATCCTGAGACTAAGAGCGCATTCCAAAAAAGAAGGGCTTTTTTATCAACAGCGGGCTGAGGGCGTGTATCTCTGACGCCTTTTAACTGGGTACATGCAGGGGCTAAAGCGAGACGATCGGCCCACGTACCACTGAATACAGGTAGACTGCCTTCTTGATTTTCGGCCGTATCAACAATCCCATATACTCTGGCAAAATACGCCCCGTCTTCTTGACCTAAAATCGCAATAACCTCCTCTAGCGTCCACTTATATACGGCCCCCTCTCCGTGAGCAGTTTCTGCATCTTGAGCCGTATAAAAAAGATTCAACGGCCCTTTCATCGTTGTATTTAACCAAGCAAAAGTTTCTTCGATAGTGGCCTTAAATAATGGATTTTGCGTTAATGAGTAACCCTTCGCATACACACGCAAAAGAAGTGCGTTATCATAAAGCATTTTCTCAAAATGCGGCACCTTCCACGCGCGATCTACCGCATAGCGCATAAAGCCACCCCCTAGCTGATCGTACAGGCCTCCTTGGGCCATAGCCGTTAAGCTTTTTTCAAAAATAGCTTTTACCCGCGGCAAAAGCTTCTCCCCTTCTGGTAATGCAGTAGCGGCGAGTAAGAACTCCAGCAACATCCCACACGGAAATTTCGGCGCACCGCCAAACCCCCCATAAATATCATCATGCGCTGCAGCCAGGCGAGTGGCGATACCCAACAGATCTGCCGCATTCCACGGCGTATTAAGGCCTTCTGGGGTATTTAAGTGCGCTAAATTATGCACAATGGCTTCTGCATTTTCCGCAAGCTCTGCCTGCGCGCGCTTATAATGATCTGCAATGCGCATTAACAGTTGAGGCCAGGGAATCAGCCCATGCCCCTTATCCTCAGGTGGAAAATAAGTGCCTCCAAAAAAAGGCCGGCGATCCGGCAAACAAAACACATTAAGGGGCCAACCTCCTCTGCCTGTAATCATCTGAACGGCCTCCATGTACACCGCATCTACCTCAGGATGCTCCTCTTTATCGACTTTAATACAAATAAAATGCCGATTCATTAAATCTGCAATATAAGCATTTTCAAAAGACTCCCGAGCCATAACATGGCACCAATGGCAGCTCGAATAGCCAATCGAAACGATAACGGGTTTATCCTCCACCCATGCTTTTTCCCAGGCAGCCTCCCCCCACGGGTACCAGTTAACAGGATTATCTGCATGGTCTGTCAAATAGAGGCTTTTTTCTGACGATAAAAGGTTGGGCATGGATCCAGATAAATTTAAAAAAGGCTTATCACAAAGGGTCTGCCTTGCAGGATTTATCAGTTCTCAAATAAAAACGAGCCCTAAAGCGCAATTTCTGAACACTAAATACTTGAATATTAAGACTCGGTTTTTGGCCTAAAAAGGCAAATTATCTAAGCATAATGCATGCACGTCCAAAAATTGAAAAACTCTCCGCCATTATCGCGAACCAAATCGCAGCAGGAGAAGTGGTGGAACGCCCTGCTGCGGTTGTTAAAGAATTAGTTGAAAACAGCCTCGACGCAGGAGCCACCCGCATTGAGGTCGAATTTCAACAAGGCGGGAAAACTTACATCCGCGTTGAAGATAATGGATATGGAATGACCTTAGAAGATGCCCGCTTATCCTTAGAGCGGCATGCAACAAGCAAACTACGTACCGCACAAGACCTACTCAGCTTAAACACCTTTGGCTTTCGCGGAGAAGCATTGCCCTCCATTGCCAGTGTGGCAGAGTTCTCCCTCTCAACTAAAATTGAAGAAGCTCTCCAAGGCTGGGAAATTAGCATCGATGCCGGCAAGCTTTTGCACGAGCGACCTTGCGGGAAAGCCGTAGGGACACGTATTGAGGTACGGCACCTCTTCCACCCGGTACCCGCCCGTCGGAAATTTTTAAAAACAGATGCAACTGAGGCAGCGCATATTGTACAACTCGTGAGGCTTTATGCCCTCACCTACCCAACGGTCGGGTTTATCCTTAAAGAAAATGCGCGCATACTCTTTAAGTCTGCCCCCTGTAAAACCTTGCGTGAACGCTTCGAAGCTATTTATGGAGCCAGTGCCTCCGTTGATTTTATTGACTTACCCCTGGTTGAAGCAAGTGGCCTTAAACTATGGGGCCTTATAGGACGCCCCGGGCTGAGTAGGGCTAGCCGGGAAGAATTGGCCACCCTAGTTAACAACCGCCCAATAACGAGCCGTTTGCTTAACCAAGGCATTATTGATGCCTACCGCACCTTCATCCCGCCCGGTCGTTACCCTGCTGTGTTTATTTTTATAGATATCGACCCAGCTGCCATTGACGTCAACGTCCACCCCACGAAGCAAGAAGTCCGCTTTCGGGATGAAGTCAAGGTCCGCAGTGCCGTATTAAGTGCGATTCAAGCGCGGTTAGAAGAAGCTCTGGGGGGACTCAAACCCATGGAGGTAACGGGGGACAACAAACATACATCCACGGCCTTTCCCTTTCTGCCTAGCCTGCATGCACCCACCCTAGGGGCAACCACTCCCGAAGCCCCTTTTTCTATCCATCAGCCCCTTTCAAAGACTGTATTTAAAGAACCGGACCTCCCCCCCTATTATACCCCTACAATCGCCCCAGCGCATACGAGTAAACTAACGCCCAAATACACCCCGGCCTTAACCCTCACAGGCCCAGTCAAAACAGTAGCGAGCAAAGATATACTGCCCGGCTGGCGCCTTTTATGCCACTGGGAACAGCCTTACAGCGTGCTTATGTCCCCCTCAGGCCTGATACTCCTTAACCGTAGGCGAGCAAGAGCCCGCGTTGCTTACGAAAATGCGCTAAAAAAAGAAAGCCTCAGCGACGCAAAATCTCAATCACTCTTAATGCCGATTGCTTTAGACTTAGCCCCGGCGGCAAGGGCTCGCTTAAACGAAGCACGGCCCTTCTTTGAAGCGCAAGGTTTCGTTTTTGAAGAAAAAAACCATCAAGCTTTAACTCTCACAGGCATCCCAAGCCTCTTCTCCCCTGAAAAGGCTGCAACTTTCATTAACGATACCCTGGGGGCCCTCCACGAAACGAAACGTAGTACAAGCGACACCCAGGCCCATTTTATCGAAACCTTGGCAGGGGCATATGCAGACTCTATCGTCAAAGCAACAACAGCTGAAGCTGAAGAGGCAATCCTTGCCCTCATCCATCAACTATTTCAAACAAACAAGCCGCTTGTTTGCCCTAAAGGCCACCCAACGTATTTTGAGCTCTCATTATCAGAAGTGCAGCGACGATTACCTAAATAACGTGCAAAAACTCAAAAGAAATGCATTCTGCATCAGCCTCAATAAACTCATTCTAGAAGTTAACCTTTTCAATAAGCCAAAAAAATGATTAAATAGGGCATGCCCCTGACTCCCGAACGCCCTAATCGTTCTACCCGCCCCATCCAGACCCCGCCTCCTTTTAAATTTAATATCGAGGCCACAGCAAGCGGCGTACAAGAATCGATCTTAAACCATTTAAAATTTACCCTGGCCCGCAACCCCAAGACTGCGCGCCCACGGGACTGGTGGTTGTGCACCTGTATGGCCGTTCGCGACCGGGTACTGGAACGGTACCTCCTCACCATGCAGGCGCAAAATGAAGCCAAGGCAAAGCGCTTACATTACCTATCGCTCGAATATTTAATGGGCCGGCTCTTGGATAATAATGTCCGCAATGCGCATTTATTGGAACCCGTTACCCTCGCTCTAAAAAATATTGGAGTAGACTATCAATCTATCTGCGATGAAGAGACGGATATGGGCCTCGGTAATGGGGGCTTAGGCCGCTTAGCTGCTTGTTTTTTAGACTCTCTCGCAACCCAAGAATACCCGGCAATTGGATACGGCATCCACTACGAATTTGGCCTGTTTATGCAGGAATTTATCAACGGGCACCAAGTAGAACACCCGGATAATTGGCTTAAATTTGGCAACCCCTGGCAGCTCGTCCGTCCTGAATATGCCGTGCATGTGCGCCTTTATGGACGTGTAGGCGATCACTTTGATGATAAAGGCGACTGGAAGCCGATGTGGATTGATACTAAAACGGTCGTTGGCGTTCCTTGGGATATCCCTATTGTTGGCTACAATTGCCGGACTGTTAATTTCCTAAGGCTTTGGGAATCCCGCTCTTCTCATGAATTCGACTTCCATACCTTTAACCAAGGAGGGTACATCGAGGCCGTGCGGGAAAAAGCGATGAGTGAAACGATCTCTAAGGTCCTCTACCCTAATGATAAAACAGAGAATGGCAAAGAGTTGAGATTGGTACAGCAATACTTCTTTGTTGCATGCTCCCTCCAAGATATTATGCGCCGTTATAAAAAACGGTACGACAATTGGAATAGCTTTCCTGACAAAACGGCCATTCAACTGAATGACACCCACCCCTCTATCGCCATTGCCGAACTCATGCGGCTTTTGGTAGATGAAGAGCGCATGGAATGGGAAAAAGCCTGGCCTCTGTGTCAAAAAGTCTTTGGCTACACCAATCATACGCTACTACCTGAAGCCTTGGAGCGTTGGAGTGTACCGCTCTTTCAAAAAGTACTACCGCGGCACTTACAAATTATCTTCGAAATTAATCGCCGTTTCTTAGAAAAAGAGGTGGAAATCCAATGGCCAGGGGATGGTTCGAAAAAAAGTGCCCTATCTATAATCGAAGAAGGAAGCCCAAAAATGGTTCGTATGGCCCACTTAGCTGTTGTAGGCAGCCACTCAGTCAACGGTGTTGCGGCCTTACACACAGACCTCCTCAAAAAACATTTATTTGCAGACTTTAACGCGCTTTACCCAGAACGTTTTAACAATAAAACAAACGGTATTACCCCTCGCCGCTGGCTCTCCGGCTGCAACCCTCGCCTTTCAGAACTTATAGATGAAACGATTGGCGAAAACTGGCGCACGAACCTCCTGCTACTCAAAGGGCTTGAGCCTTTCGCGGAAGACCTCACCTTTCAAGAGCGATTTATGTCCATCAAACGGGCCAATAAAATCGACCTCTCAAAGCACATCCAGGACCTGTGCCATGTAACAGTAGACCCTGAGGCAATCTTTGATGTCCAAATCAAACGCTTGCACGAATATAAACGCCAACATTTAAACTTACTGCACATCTTAACCCTATATCGACGCCTATTACATAACCCCAATCTGGATATTACGCCTCGTGTATTCATTTTTGCGGCTAAAGCAGCCCCTGGATACGAACTGGCAAAAACAATCATTCGGGCCATCAACAGTGCCGCTTTAAAAATTAATAACGATCCGCGCATTGGGGGTAAAATTAAAATTGCCTTCCTCCCTAACTATGGAGTGACGCTTGCAGAGCATATCATCCCTGCAGCAGATGTTTCCGAACAAATTTCAACTGCAGGCAAAGAAGCATCGGGCACAGGCAATATGAAGCTCTCCTTAAATGGGGCCCTCACCATTGGCACCCTGGATGGCGCCAATGTAGAAATCCTTGAAGCAGTAGGTCAGGAGAATATCTTTATTTTCGGGATGACGGTGGATGAGGTTGAAGCTCGCTTAGCCAGTGGATACAGTCCGCGTGAGATTTACTTCCAAAATGAAGAGCTCAAAGGGGTCCTAGATTGGCTAACCTCCGACTATTTTACCCCAGGAGAGCCTGGAGCCCTCGCCTCTATTACCCACAGCCTCTTAGACTGGGGAGACCCCTTCCTTGTCCTTGCTGACTACGAGGCTTATTGCGCAAGCCAAGCAGCACTGGAGGCTGCCTACCGAAACCGCTCTCACTGGGCAAAAATGGCTATCCTGAATACCGCCCGCATGGGCCGCTTTTCCAGCGACCGCACTATTCAAGAATATGCAACGCAGATTTGGGACTTACCAGCCCTGTCTGTACCCCATTCACCTGGGTTTAGTAGCTAAAACAAACTGATTACAGCCTCGGCCAAGTATTTTTGAAACAAAATTCATTAAATTCTGAATTTTAAACTTGCCAATCAATAAAACACCCTACATTAATTACGGTGTTTTATTTACTCAACCTCTCTTGTGGAGTATGGGGTACTAAGCAAAAGACAAAGTAGCAATACTTGGGGCGGGTGACTTAGGGGTAGGTCGCTCGCCTTTTGCTTTAAATACCTACCCATGCTATTTATAGTAAATCTAGTT
>JANYEO010000033.1 GCA_025363025.1 Opitutia bacterium | reverse complement strand
CGGAGCCCCGGTTAAATTTAATGGAGTTCCTATTGGGGAGGTGACGGGTATTCATTTAAGTTTTGATAAACGTCAGAATGAAACGCAGATACCGGTTGTTTTAACGGTAGAGGTGGGGCGTTTGTACGATGGCTTGGGCTTTCCAAAAGATCGTGATTTTAATACGCTTTGTGAGCAGGCCGTAAGCCACGGTCTGCGTGCGCGTTTGCAATATCAGAGCTTTGTCACTGGGCTTTTGTTTGTGGATTTAAATTACTTCCCTCACGAGGCTTTGTTAAGCCCGATCGCACCTAATCTTACGGGGTATCCTTCTATCCCCCCTATGTCTTCAGGGTTGGGAGAGGTTTGGAAGTCTGCTTCGGCAACTTTGGAGCAGATTAGCCAAATTGATTTTGTGGGTCTTTCTCATGAGCTAAGGGGCGTGCTGCGGCATTTAGATGAGGGGATTTCCACCATTCAGTTTAAAGCTATTAATGATGGCCTTTTATCAACTTTGCATGACTTTAACACGTTGGTTAATTTACCGGAGTTGCGTGGCGCGCTTCATTCACTGGGTATTATACTCGATAGAATTGATCATCGTATGGGGCCTTTGGCAGATGATGTACAGCTGACGATGTCAGAGGCCAGAGAAGCTTTGCGACGGGTGGACTCTAGTTTTTCTGCCCTAGAAGGTATGTTGGACCCTAATGCTTCTTTTCGGCAAGAGGCTGAAGCGGCTCTTAAATCCTTTGCGGAAGCCTCCCATGCCGTGAAAGAATTGGCGCAGACGATAGAACAAAACCCCTCCGCACTGCTGCTTGGTAAGCCTTGATGGTGTGCGTTAAAGATAATCCCTCTTTTATATTTCGAATGAAGCTTATTTTGTGTTATGTGAGTACTTGCTTACTCGGTATTTTTTTCAGTGGTTGTTTGGGCATTAATGGGAAGGCAAAGCCAGTTCATTTTTATGTCCTGCATTCAGTCGAAAAACCCTTTGCTTTAAGTGTTTCAGGGGTTGATTTCCCTGGTGGGCTTGGAGTGGGGGTGGTGGAATTGCCTGAGTATTTAAAAACGGATAAACTGGTAAAACGCGTGTCTGTAGATGAGTTGGAATACGCAGAGTATAACCGTTGGGCGGAACCCTTGGCAACCGGGCTAACGCGAACTCTTACAGAAAATATAAGGCGCTTAACGCATTTTCAGCAAGTAGCGATGGCTCCTTGGCGTTTGGCAGATGGGCATGCTTATGTGCTAAGTGTGGTGGTTGAAGATGCAACGCTACATCCAGAGGGTAAAGTTGTTTTATCGGCTCGCTGGATGCTTCGCGAGGGTTCTCGTATTTGTCTTAACGCAGAAGAAGTGATTGAACAAAAAGTTACGCATGATGATCCGAATGCATATGCAGCTGCACTCAGTGATATATGGGGTTTGTTTGCTGAGCGAGTGGCGCTTAAGCTAGTTGATTGCGAGCCATTGGTAAGTGCGGTGAAATCATCTATAAGCTTATCTGATGGTTTTTAATATGAGATTTTTAAAGCCTTTTTTTTTGGGCAGTATTATTAGCTTTGCGGGGGTATTAAGCCCTTTGTTTGCGGAAGTAATAACAGAGGCCAGGGGGCAGTTAGCAATTACCTATACTGAGTTAAGTACACAAAATGAACCTTTTGAGGTTTTATTATCAGAAAAATTAAGGCAAGCAGATAAGGCTTTTTCAGAGACCGATTATGCATTAGCGGAGACTTTGTATCAAAAGCTTTCACAGATGCCTCTCGTGCCTGAAGGTCGTGCATGGGTTACTTTTCGTTTAGCAGATAGCTATTGGAGGGCTCGCTTAAAGCAAGGGGAGGTTCATCCATCCGTACTCAGGCGTGCGCGTCAAGACTTTGCTTCACTGCTGGAGGGTATTGAAGCTGATGACCCTGCTAACAATGATTTAATAGCAGAGATAGAGGCTTCGATTGCGGATACTTTTTGGTTGCCTTCTGTAGGGCGCGATAGAGAGAAAGCTTCTGTTCATTATGTACAAGCGTTAGAACGTTATGCACGCTCTACTAATAGAGAAAAAGCGCTTAAGGCTTATTTTAAGGTCCTTTATAACATTAGTGTTCCTTTGGGTATGACTAAAGATGGAGCAATTTTTGTACCATCAATATACTGGGAGAATGCGCTGAAGATTGCTAATAATAATGCTGATTTGGCATTTGCTTATTATGGACTCGCGCGTGCTTATGCACAAGAAGGTGCCGCAGCTGAAGTACATGCTATGGCTGGGGTTAATTTTGAAAAAGCGGTTATGCTAGGGCTGGGTGAACCTTGGCTTGGTGAGGCTTTATTTGAGTATGCCCAGTGGGCTGAAAAAGGCGGGGGGCTTTTTTTAGATGGGCGAGTACGAGCCCCTATAGAGCCAAGTCCTGCGTTGGCGTTAGAACTCTATGAGCGTTATTTACTTTTGCCAGGTGCGATAACGCATATAAATTATAAAGATGTAGTGGCAGCAATTGCTAGTTTAAAAGAACCAGGTCTGAAGTTAAATGTACCCATGGCGTTTCTTTCGGGGGTAGATGTTTCTTTTTATCTCGAAGGAGCGCATGTTGATACAGTTGATCTTTATTTATACCCAGTAGACTTAACTGAGGTATTTGATTTTGAGAGTAACTTGATAATAGGTGGAGCTCTTTTGGATGATTGGGTTTCTGCTATTAATGTATCCGAGCGTACGCCTGCAATGGCTTTTACATCAGATATACCGGTAGCTACTGTGCTCTCAGACGAGCCATTGCAGCTAACTCTTCCACAATCATTGGATAAAGGGACTTATTTGATTGAAGCCCGTTCAGGTAATTGTGTTGCACGCGGGTTAGTGGTGGTGGGGGAGCTCGCTTTAATTGTTCAATCTACCAAAGATACGGCGTGGGTATATGCTTGCCGTGGAGATAATGGATTGCCGGCATCAGAGATTAACATTGCTTTTTTTGCTTATGCCAGTGGGAGTGAAGATGATCCGGGTATATGGATTAAGCGTATGGCTAAAACAAATGCAGAAGGATTAGCTACTTTTCGTTTGCCGTCTGATATGCATATACAAGGTTATTTTATAGGGGCTATGGCTTCATCAGGTGAAGGGGCATACGCTGTGGCTTCTCATTTGCCTAGAGAATCATGGGGGGATGTTTTAGACCTTTGTGTGCTGAGTGATCGGGCGGCTTATCAAATAGGAGATGTCGTTAACTGGAAGCTTGCTATTCCAAAAATGAGCGCATCAGGCCCTTCTATGCCTCGTTTATTTTATGAGATAGAAGATGCAATGGGTAATGTGATTGCAGATGGCCCCTTGATTTTTAGTGATATGGGTACGGCCTCTGGAAGTTTAATACTTAAATCTTTTTTGCCTCTTGGGTCTTATTTTTTGGTGGTTAAAAATGATTCAGGTAAAGCATTAACGCCACGACGTTCACTTTTTACGCTTGAAAAATTTCGCCTGCCAGAGCTTGTTATTGAGCTTAAGACACAGGATGCTCAGGGGCTGAGTCAGAAAAGTTTTCTGCGAGGGGAAAGCATTCTTATAAAGGCAGAAGCACGCTCAAGGGCCGGAGCGGCACTTGCGGGATCACTAGTGGAGCTTAAAATTTACCGTACAGCTTATGCAATGCCTAAGGGGTTTGATCTAGGCCCTCTTTTAGAGACGCGTGTTTTGCAAACAAATGAACATGGCGTATTGAGTACTACTTTTTTGCCTCCTTTTTCAGAGGAAGATTATTATTATACCTTTCTTCTGCGCTTTCCCGGGCTTTCAGAAGAAGAGCCGCCTGTCTATGAAACGGTAGCGGCTACCGAAGAGCGTTATATTGTACATTTAACCGCGAAAGAGCTAGTTGTGGCTCCGGGGAAATCGATAGATTTAGCGCTTCGCACAACGGATGTTTGGGGTAACCCAGTTGCAAGGCTTGGTCACTTGTGCTTGCTTCGAGAAGGCGTATTAGAGGAAGATGTTTTGACTCAGGTTTTATCTACGGATGAGGAAGGTACAGGGATCCTTTCATTAACTTTACCTTCCGAAGGCCGTTATACTGCCTTATGGGTTGATAAGGGCCAAGACCAAGATACGCGCCCTGTTCAAGCTAGTTTGTCTTTTTGGGCGGCGCCAATGGGGGCGGTTAATAATATTGTTTCTCATGGTTTTTCGGTTACCGCAAGAAAAGCTCCTTATAAAGTAGGGGAGGCGATTCCGGTTTTAATTTCCCTGCCGAGTGCAGAGGGTACAGTTTTAGTCTCTATTGTTTCGGATCAGCTGTTATTGTGGAAATGCTTTCAGCCTTCCGCACGTGTTCATCGTTTAGATTTAGTTGCACAAGCTAATTGGGGGCCAAATGTGGATGTTCATGTTACTTGGGTAGCGGATTTTGAGGTTGTAGAGGGGGTTGTTCCGCTGAAAATTGAAAAAATTGAAGAAGGTCTTGTTATTGAAACTGCTTGGGATAAGCCACGATACAGGCCGGGGGAAAAAGGGCAGCTGACTGTGCGTGTGATGGATCAAGCGGGGTGCCCTATCCCTGCGGAAGTGGCATTGACAATAACAGATCTTATGGCCGCAACTTTGGTGGATCCTTTTTCGAGGCCGTTACTGCCTGTTTTAGCACCTGAAGTATCAGTTTTTAAAACGCGCACACATTCTTCTTTTGAAAGCTTGTCTTATGGGGGGCGTTTATTTGATCAAATTATACAAGCAGAAGATAAAGAAAATGTAGCTTTTGGTTATACTTTTTTGAGTGATCAAGTGCCTCAAGTTGTGCCACCAGCACCTCATCTGGTGGGAGAGGCTAAGTGGACGCGGGCCATTACACGTATCCCTAAAACGCTTTTATGGGAGCCTTTCCATAAGACAAATAGGGTGGGTGAACGTGTTTTTACAGTTACGTTCCCTGAGTACTTAAGTCCCTGGGATTTTAAAGTTTGGGCGATCGCACCCGGAGGACGTTTTGGTAATTCTCAGGGCACTGTTACAGTAGAGGCCCCTTTTGATTTAAGTTTGCCGTTGCCCGCTTTTTTTGTGGCGGGGGATACTGCGCTTATAACGGCTAATTTAGAAAGCTTAAGCCAGGAGTCTTCATTGGTAGACTTTCAATGGGAAGTTGAAGGTGCTTTCTGTTTGCGTGGCGCCAATAAACCCTTTGTGCCTGATATTTTAACGCCTAGGCAAAAAACAATTTTTCCGCAGTGGGTTGCGTTTACTAATACGGGAAAAGCTAATTTTGAATTATCTGCCCAAGGAGTTGATTTTACTGAAGCATTATCTACAAATGTACCTATTTTGCATGCATGGCCAAAGCGGTTTTTGAATAAGTCGATCGGATCTTCGAATTCCCATGTGGAGCTTGCTTTCGAGTTACCGCGTTTAACGGATTTTTCTGCGACAAGGGTATGTGTGAGTGTGGCGACTAATTTGCCCTCAGTTTTGCTAGATGCTCTGTCTTATTTAAAAATGAGTGATGTCACTTCTATCGAAGGGCTTGCAAGCCGTTTAGCTGCATTTCAGATAACGCATCAGTTTGCGAGCACAGCCCGTATCAAGCTTGAAGGCTTGAGCGATGGGCCCGCTTTGTCTCGAGGGTATTTAAAGAAACTCCTGCGGTTTCAAAATAAAGATGGTGGGTGGCCTTGGGTTGTGGGTGGGGTCAGTGATCCATGGACTACTGCTTATACACTCTGGGCTTTAACGATATCAGAGTCTTTTTCAGGCTTCGAGGTGCCAGCGAAGTGCTTAAAGCAGGCGCGTCTTTATTTGGAGCATTGTATAAGTGATCCGGATTTATCGGTAGAGTTGGAGGCTATTATTTTTCATGCCTTAGCTAGTCGAAATATGGGCCGCCTAGATACTCATCCTGGGCGAAAGGAAGTAGATCTTTTTTCAAAACTATGGAAGCAGCGAGATAAGCTAGGAGCTTCAGCTTTGGCACGTTTGGCGATTGGGGCTTATTTTACGGGATTAGAAGAAGAAGCGGTTTTGCTCGCGCACCGGTTACTTCATTTGGCGGTGGTACCGGACAATTCAGGGGGTATTCCTATGTTATTATGGCCAGCAGATAATAATTTTTCTTCAGCCGAGGTGACGGCATTTAGTGTTTTTGCTTTGGCCGCAGTGATGCCTGCGGATCCTGCTTTAGAGAAAGGCATACAGGCTCTCTTGCTACAACGTCAAGGGGCTGCTTGGAGAACGGGTAGAGAAACTGCTTTGTGCATTCTTGCGCTTAATCGCTATTTAATGGTGAGCCCTTTTATACCAGAAGAGGCGAGTTATAAATTATATTTAGGAGATCAATTAATTGAGGATGTAAAAATAGACCCGCTTTCGCGAACGATCCCTTCATCATCTGTGATGATTAATGGGGATCAATTAAGTAACGGTCTTAATACGCTCAGGCTGGAGCGTGTATCGGGTCATTTCCCTTCTATTGTATCTGTTCTTGCTACATACCGTACGCCTCCCTTGCCAGAAGGGTTATCTGCAGAGGCTTTTCGTATAGAGCGCTATTATGATCATATTTGGACAGAGCCTACTTTGCTTTCAGGTTATGTAGAGTTGCGGGAACGTTTAAAAAAGACGGATTCTATTCGTTGCGGGGAAGTCATTGAAACGGTCCTTTTGATCGAAGTTAAAGAGCCCGTTAAGTATATAAAAATACAAGATCCTCTGCCCTCGGGTTTTGAACGTGTTTACTCGCCTTCATTTGTGCCGTTAGAGGTACGGAGTGTATTGCCCTCTCAGGTAGATCATATTAGGGCTGGCAATCGTACAGGGCTTGGCTGTGTTTATGGACCCAAGCGGCGTGTACTTTTTCAATCTCAACTAGAGGATGTTGTCATAACCGCTATTGATGAATTGCTTCCTGGTTTTTGGGAAATACGTTATCGTTTAAGAGCTGATAGCCCGGGGCTTTTTCAAGCTCGTGTGGCTCAAATGAAAAAAGAGTATGATCCCTTTGTTCAGTCTTTTACGAAACCTGCGACATTGCGGGTGGTTGATGATACTTTAAAATCAAAAGATTTGCCGGCCAAGCAAGTTGATGAGTAAGGATCTATATCATTAAAGGCTCGTGTTTATTGCAATAAATCCATTGTATTGAGGCTCGTATAATTAAGCATTTCCCCTAAATTAATTTTATCAAAATGACACGTGCACTCATCACTGGTATCACTGGGCAAGATGGTTCTTATTTAGCAGAATTGCTTTTGGGAAAGGGCTACGAAGTCCATGGCATTATGCGACGGGCTTCTACTTTTAATACAAGCAGGGTAGATCACTTGTATGAAGAACGCCGCCCGGGGGCTCGCTTTACCCTTCATTATGGGGATTTGGCAGACTCAGTGAATTTGATGAAGCTTTTGTATGATCTTCGGCCGGATGAGCTTTATCACTTGGGGGCACAAAGCCATGTGCGGGTTTCTTTTGATATACCTGAGTATACAGGGGATGTAACAGGCTTGAGTACCGTTCGTATCTTGGAAGGGATTCGCGATACGGGGTTAGGGGGTACAACGCGTTTTTATCAAGCATCTTCATCTGAGATGTATGGCAAGGTGTTTGAAGTGCCACAAAAAGAAACAACGCCTTTTTATCCACGGTCACCTTATGGGTGTGCAAAAGTCTTTGCTTTTCATTCAACGGTGAATTATCGGGACTCGTACGGGATGCATGCTAGTAATGGGATTTTATTTAACCATGAGTCCCCTCGGCGTGGGGAAACTTTTGTAACCCGTAAAATTACCCGGGCAGCTGCGCGTATAAAAATGGGACTACAAAAGGACCTGGTGTTGGGGAACTTAGATGCTCAAAGAGACTGGGGGTATGCAAAAGAGTATGTTGAGGCCATGTGGCTGATACTTCAGCAAGAAAAAGGTGACGATTATGTTATCGCCACGGGGGAAATGCATTCTGTCCGAGAGTTTTGCGAAGCTGCGTTTGGCCGCTTGAATTTGGATTGGAAAGAGTATGTACGGCATGATCCTCGTTACGAGCGCCCTGCAGAAGTTGATCTTCTTTTGGGGGATCCTACAAAAGCAAAGAAGCTTTTAAATTGGGAGCCCAAGGTGCGTTTTAAAGAGCTTGTTTCTATTATGGTGGATGCAGACTTAGAGATAGCTAAGCAGGATTTGGCTTACAAAAATGCGTTGGCTGAGGTAAGGAAGTTATAAGGCTGCCTTGCTATGTTTGCACCTAATGCCAAGATTTTTCTAGCAGGCCACCGCGGTATGGTAGGGGCAGCGCTTTGCCGTCATTTACTTGCCAAAGGACAGGATAACTTGCTCCTTCGGACACGGGCAGAGTTAGACTTATGTGATGCCGGGGCGGTCCAATCTTTTTTTGCTCAAGAAAAGCCCGAAGTTGTTATTTTAGCAGCTGCAAAAGTGGGGGGTATATGGGCTAATAAAACCCATCCTGCCCTTTTTATGCATGAGAATTTGGCCATTGCGCATAACGTCATCCATTCGGCATGGAAAAATGGGGTAAAGCGGCTTTTGTTTTTAGGTAGCTCTTGTATTTATCCACGTATGTGTCCTCAGCCTATTAAGGAAGAATATCTTTTGCAGGGTTCATTAGAGGGGACGAATGAGGCCTATGCATTGGCTAAAATTGCGGGGCTGAAGCTTTGTCAATATTACCGAGAAGAGTATGGTGTTAATTTCCATTCCGCTATGCCCACAAATTTATATGGGCCGGGGGATTATTATCATCCCGAATATTCCCATGTTATTCCTGCTCTCATTCGCAAATTTCACGAAGCAAAGATTGAGAATAAAGAATCCGTTACGCTCTGGGGGACAGGGGAAGCACGCAGGGAGTTTTTGCATGTGGATGATTTAGCCGAAGGGCTTTACGCGCTTTTATGTAAACCAGATGTGCCTCATTGGGTTAATTTGGGTTCTGGAGTAGATGTTAAAATTTCAGAGCTTGCTGCACTTATTAAGAAAGTAGTCGGGTTTGATGGAGCGATTTTATATGACACTTCTCGGCCGGATGGTACGCCCCGAAAGCTCTTAGATGTCTCTTGTATGAAAGACCTTGGCTGGGAGGCCAAGATAGCACTAGAGGCTGGGCTGCGCTTGACGTATCAAGACTTCGTAGAACGACTACAAAGTGGCGAATTGCGGTCTCTTTAGTCGCACTACCTAAAACTTTATCTTAAAAGTCTATTAGGATAAGGATCTTCATCCGTTGGGTTATACCGAAATAAAGGAGCCGTAACATTGGGAGGGGCTGTTAAGTGGAAGATACTGCCTTCTGGTCTTTTAAGGGCATGCGCTAATAATGTATTAGCTGCCTCTAGAAGGGTTTTTTTGCGTGTGTAGACCATATGTGTTAGCAAGAGATCAAACGCAGGTCCATGATTATGGACATAAGCCGCGGACAAAGGGCTACTGCCTTCAGGTGTGAGAGGGTAGATAGCCGCACCATTCATTAATAAAGTCTGGATAGAGGGTTCATGACCTGCTAGGGCTGCAAAATAGAGGGGGGGGAGGCCGTCTTCTTGGGTGTTTTCATTTGGGTCATTTTGCGGGTCGTTTAAAAGTGCACGCAGGAGCCAATCTAGCCCATAAGCTGCAGCTATGTGGAGGGGTGGTTCATCGAAATGAAGGATTACACGTTTATCAGGTAACTTGAAGCATGTGAGGCCATCTTTACCATAAGATGCGAGTATGTATAAAAATAGACCTGGAAGTTTTTGAGTTTTGGCAGCATTACAAAGCTTGTTTCGTTGATGAAATGTGAGCGAAGTTTTAAGCTCTATTAGGGCTGATATTTCACGTAAAACAGCATTTTTAGAAGCATGAGTCGCTAATAAGAGAAGATCTTTTTCAGTTGCAGGAAGGGCTTTGTAGCCTAATAACAGGGCAAGATAAGCCAGTGCATGTGGAGTCGCCCTGGTGAGCAGGTTTTGCATTGGGGTCTTTCCGTTACTACAAATAACATCAGGATTTGCGCCATTTAAGAGCAGACCATGCCCTGCTTGTATGCGATTATTGTCAGCTGCCCAACATAAAGGGCTTTCAGGTTTGCGAGGGGTAGTTTTTGAATCATCTATATTATTTGGAAAAATACAGATTGGATTATCTAGCTTTAAGTTTGGTTGAACGCGTTGGAGCATGGCTCCATCATCTTCATAGGTGGCCGTACAAAGTTGAAGGTAGGCAGCACGGAGTATCTCTTTTTTACCTGTAAGTGCTTCCGCGTTATCGGCGTAAGCTGGCAGTAGAGTGCTAGCAGTTAATCCAGATGCTAAGACAAAGAGCAGGAGCGGGTGCATAATTTTTAATTATACATGCCTTAGGCTCTATTAATCAATACCGCTTAAAGAGGGGCAAAGTTTTGGGTACTGGGGTTGTACGCGTACAATCGGCCATCTTGAAGGTTAAAAAACCAACTATGTATGCTGAGTGTACCCGCGGCTATACGAGTGGCTATCCATGGAAAGGTGTATAAATTTTCCATGGAGTCAACTAGGGCATGTAGGGCGCAGCACTCTACTTTTTCTTCTAAGGTTAATGCATTTTGGGTAGCTTCTGCTTCCATTTTGCGCAGTGCAGGCTCTGCCAAAGTCATCCATTGGCCAATAAAGCCTTCGGGGGAAGGGTTTGCCTGGCCTTGCACGAGGGCATTGATGCCCCCACAGCTGCTGTGCCCCATAATGATAATGTGGGGGACCTCTAGGCTACATACAGCAAACTCAAGCGCCGCGCTTGTACCATGGTGCGAGTGGTCAAGCTCGCATGGCGGTACTAAGTTTGCTACATTGCGGACCACAAATAAATCCCCTGGGGCCGTGTTTAGAATTAAGGCTGGGTCTACCCTAGAGTCAGAGCAGGCGATGATGATAGCTTTGGGGCGTTGGCCTTGTGTACGCAAGCTTTCGAATAAGGTACACTGAGAGTTTTCAAAATAAGTATTTCGAAATTGAGTGTAGCCTGAGAGAAGATCATTGATTGATTCAGCCATAGAAATGAATAGTATTTATTATAGACGCTTTCTTATATTGAGAAGCATTTTTAATCATAATATGCAATTTTTTTCGATTAAGCATAGATAGCTTCAGCAATAGGAGGTCTATTATAACAGTATTGCATAATCTGTTGATAGGTTAGAGCTTTTTTCATTGTTTCGCGCGCTTGAAAATAAATGCGTCCTTCTTTAAGTGCTATTAAGACATTGCCAAATGAATAAGCATGAGAGAGGTCGTGTGTTATGGCAATACATGTCAGGCCCTGTGCTTGTATGATATGTGCGGTAAGCTTCATTAGGTGAGCGGCTGTATTAGGATCTAGTGCGCTTGTATGTTCGTCGAGTAACAAGAGAGTGGGTGGGGTTAGTAGTATTAAACAGAGTGCGAGTGCTTGTTTTTCCCCGCCAGATAGATAATTTGCAGGTAGATTTAAGCGGCTTAGTAATTGAGGATGGTACAACGGTAGTATGCTTAAAAAGTGCTCCAATGAATGATGTCCAAGTCCTTTTGCGTAGAGGTGGTAATTTTCTAAAACAGTTAGTTCCCCAAAAAGATTATCATCTGGGTTCTGATGGAGTAGTCGAATTTGTTTTGAAAAATGGGGAATGGTGTGCAGCGGATTTCCATTGATGGTAATGGTGCCCCCAGGGTTTTTTTTACCGCTTGCAAGTAGTTTTAGAAGTGTGCTTTTGCCACTGCCGTTATGCCCCACTAAAAAGCAAAAATCACCTTTTTTCAGTGACATAGAAAGATCAATTAAAATAGGAGTAGTGATTCCTTCTGGTTTATAAGTTATATTTTTTATAGATAACATGATAAGGATTTTTTTAGCTTTTAATGGAAAGCGAGAATACGAAAGCGTGATAAAAGCAGGGCTAATATGATGCCCAGTATCAGTTTTAAATGCAGAGGGTTTAGCCCTAGGCGTAGGCCAAGATTTAAACATAAAAAATACAGACCAGTGCCCATGATAGTAAAGCCGACCCCACGGCGTGTGCTCGAGGAGTGTAAGGTTTCCCCTATCATAACTGCAGCAATAGCTGTGAGAGCAAGGCCCATGCCCATGGTTACATCTACATATCCCTGTAAGCTTGCTGTCATGAGGCCGCTTAAAGCAGCGAGCACACTACTCGTCATTAAGGATAAAAGACGGTATCCTTCGGCTTTGTAGCCTATTTTGTTTAAAAGGGCTTTATTCGCTCCAAAGGCGCGCAAGCGTAGTCCAATAGGAGAGTGCAAAAGCATTATGAAGGCGATTGTAACGGGCAGGATGATTAATAAAAGACAGACAAGCGGAGGTGTTTCATGCGGTAAATAAGACGATAGTTTATTTAAAGGTGTATCACATTCGTAGAGGCTTATGCTGGGTTGGCCTAAGATTGATAGGTTTAGGCTATGTAGCATAAAGAGGAGGAGTATTCCGGATAACAGATCACTTAAATATCCCTTCCTTTGCAGAAAAGCTGAGAAGATACCTATGCATGCGCCTCCCATTAGCGCAAGCAGTGTGCTTGAAAATGGAGAGAGCCCTGCATGAAGGCCTCGTGCCATTAAAACAGCTCCTGTAACGAAGCTACCTTCCACTGAAAGATCTGTCACCCTTAAGACACGGTAGCTTAAAAAGACTGAAAGGGAAAGCGGGACAAAGGCTAGAACTTGTTCTAGTGTAGAAGTCAGGAAAGGCAGCATCGTACTGAGGTTAGAGGGTTATGGCCGTATAGGCAAAAGCCTGTGCAGCTTCTACGAGTTTTAGGCTATCTATACTTTGCTTCATGCAGGCTTCTTTATTGATAAAAAGACAAAGATCATTTGGCGGTAGTATGGGGAGGTCTGAAGGCGTAGTTCCTGAGAAGAGGGCATATGCTAATTTTGCCCCTGATACACCTGTTTGCCTTTCTTCAACGCCTAACCCAAATGCAGCTCCATTTTTTACTGAACCATCATCTGCGGCGATAAAGGGGATGTGCCGTTTTATTGCAAGTTTATGCAGTGTGGCCGCTGCACTGGCGAGGAGGTGGTCTTTTAAAATAAACAAGGCTTCTGTATCATTGGGTAGTTGATTGCTTAAAGCATATACTTCTGACGCATTAGTAACTTCGCGTAGTATAAGCGTTATGCTAAGAGCTTCTGCAGCGGCTTTTAGGGTTTTAATTTCTGAAAAAACTTTCTCATTTTGAGGATTGTAGAGAAGCGTTATTTTTTTGATATTTGGCAGTACGGCGTGAAGAAATTGCAAGTGCAATGCCGGGTCAAACTCATCTAAAACAGCCGTTAGGCGTTTATGCTCAGCTTGTATGACAGGTGCTTCTAATTGGGCTGCAAGTGCTACGACAGTGCGTGTAGGTGCAAGGGCCAAGGTCATGCGGGTTGTGCCTGTGCCGATAGGCGCAATGAGGTCTACTTTTTGCGCTTCAGCTTGGCGGATGAGCGTTTGCAAAAGCGCATTATCACCCATGGCATTGGCGCAGGTGACGGTGGTATCCGGATAAAGGGCTATAAGGGTTTCTTTAAAGCCTGAAAAAATAGATTCCATTGCGGGATGAACGATCGGTGCAATAACCAGGACGTTTTTATGTGGCCGTAAATCAGGCACTGGAATTATTTTTTGCTCAGCGTAACTGCTGGTTACGTTTGATATTAAAAAACAGTTTAAAAATAGCGTTGATAGTAAGATAGAAATAAAAGGTGTGTTCATGATAGAAAAAGGGACTAACCCAGATAATTATTGAAAGAGAGAAGGTTTTGAAGCCGTGGCACTTCATGCAATACGAGTAGCACAAAGCCATGCACTTCCTGGGCCGTGTATTATAAAGCAAATAGCAGAGGGGCCAGTAAGCGGTTGAGGTTCAGTAGTCCTATAAGCTTTGTTGCTTAAGGGTTTCTTGAAAGAGGCTCTTGATGATAATCTATCAACTCAAGCAGCCAGTAATAGCTGGGTGGAAATAGGGTAGGCGCTTAGCGCCACCAAAAAACGGTGGACAAGGCAACAGTGATGTATATGCCAGTAGTCACGTTAAGACATATTTCAGAAAATAAATAAAATGTCAAGTCCAACCTATTAAAGCATGCAGCTTCTTATCTACAAAATATTCTATGCCTGAAACACCTTTACATGTTGTGCTGTATCAACCGCAAATCCCTCAAAATACCGGCAATATTGGGCGCTTGTGCGCGGTAACAGGGGCGGTGCTGCACTTAATTCATCCGCTCGGTTTTAAAATTGAAGACCGGCATTTAAAGCGAAGCGGGATGGATTATTGGTACGAGCTTGATGTTGTGGAGCATGCTAGTTGGGAAGCTTTTTTAGCGCATCCGCGTTCACCCAAGCGTTTATGGCTTTTTACGACGAAGGCTAAGAAAACTTATTGGGAGGTCGCTTTCGAGCCAGGTGATGGGCTTGTTTTTGGAAATGAGGGGGCAGGGGCACCTGATTTCTTGCACACCCATATTGCTGAACATCGGATAACATTGCCTCAGTTTAACCCCAAGCTTCGATCTTTAAATCTTTCAACAGCTGTGGGCATTGCTGTGTATGAAGCGCTCAGGCAGTTTAATCTGTAAGTATTTTATCTTTTACGTATGCGATTCTAATATGCCGCGTAATTTTGCGAGGGATTGTACGTGTATTTGGCAGATGCGCGCTTCAGAAACCCCCATCGTCGTTGCAATTTCAGCTAATCGTTGGCCTTCGTAATAGTGTAAGCAAAGGATTTGTTTTTGCCGTTCGGAAAGGTGTTGTAATTTTTCGTAGAGTGCGCCGGAAAGTTCTTTTTTTTCTACATGTTGATGGCAGGGTGGTTGAGCTTCATCTGCAATTGTTTCTTCTAAAGAGAGGTCATTATCTTCTTCTGTATTGGGGCCTGCATTTAAAGAAATAAAGCGCAGCGTTTGAGTCGTTTGTTGGAGTTTTGCCAATGCTTTCGCGCTAATTTCTAGACTGTGACAAAGTTCCGCTTCGCTCGGGGCTCGGCCAAGATTTTGCTCGAGGGTATCAACTGTTTTTTGTAACTGGCGAAATTTTGCACGCGCCGTACGAGGCATCCAGTCTAGCCGCCTTAGTTCGTCTAAAATAGCGCCGCGTATACGAACCGCTAAATAACCAGTGAAGGTTGCGGCTTGTTCTGGGTTGTAACGCAGTACGGCAGAAATGAGGCCACCCAGGCCAACACTGCGGAGTTCTTCCGCATCTGCATGGGGGGGGAACTGTGTCATCATACTACGGACAATGCTATCGACCAAGGGGAGGTACCGCACCATCAGTTCACCTGCTTCTACTGATAACGTTTTTTGAGGGATAGACTCTGCAGGTTTTTCAGCAGCAAGGGTTGCAGCGGACTGGGGTAGTCCTTTTTCTTCAGGCATAGGTGGGGTAAATAAGGGCTGAGTGTCAAGGCAGCTAAATTACTAACAATAAGGCAGATATTGTTAATCGCAATCAGATTTTCCATTTAGCAGATGCCATTGCTTTTAAATTTTATCAGCGTGTCGCAACCAAAGCTTGGAATTTATTTCCAAAGTGAGCTGGATGAAGAAGGGCTTGAAGGGCGCGGTGTTCTGGGTTTAACGCATTGGCATTTAGTGAGAACGTTTCTTTAATCACCTGGGCGGCATAGTGGACAAAAAACGCTTCTTGTCTTAAGACGTTGACGGTTTGAAAGCCTGCTTCTTTTAAAATACTTACGAGTGGTTCCCAGGCAATATGATGGGTAATGTCTTGGTTGCCTAAATTACTCCATAGCGTATTTAATTGGGTATGCTTGTAATAAGCTCTGGCCGTGCCTTCTGGGTGGCTATCTAAAAGTGTTTCCCAAGGTTTGCCGTAATCAAAAAAAACAAGGGCTTTGATGGCAGTGTTACTCGTAATATTTTTTAAGAGCGCTTCTGCCCCCGTGGGGAAGTCGATGATATAGTTTTCCGGCGCTTCTTTAGGTAGGCGGTTGATATATGCTTGGCTTGCGGTTGTGCTTTTTTTAAAAAACCCTTCAAATAGGCCTTGTTCATCCCAAAAGAGTCCTCTTTCTTGCCAAATATTGTTTTTGAATTCAAACTTACGAAAGGGCTGTGCATCTAATAATTCATTAGAAAATGCACAGCCGGGAGAATTTAAAGCAGGCCACGGATCTCCTAAGTGCAGCGTTTCATGGGTTAAGAAAGGTGTCGTGGGTGTTAAGTTGTTTTTTGAAAATAACGAAAGTATATCCGTATCTTTTTCTGCCCCTATTTCGAGAAAGGTATAGGCCGATGCATTGTCTTTACCGATAACATTGCATGCCCCTTCGAGGACGAGTTTTGCCCAGGTAGGCCCCAGGGTAGTTGCCGTATAAAAGTCTGTTTTTTCTGTTTTACCCACGCGGAGGCGCTTTTGTTGATAATAGCCGAGGGTAGGGTGGTATAAGACAAGTTGAATGGCTTCCTCAAAAGAGATACCTGTTTGTCCATCGCCTTGGGTATTAAAAATAGCGCGCCATTCATCAGGCAGTGGGTAGTGCGCTCCGGGTAATGTGTTTTGAGAATGAGACCACTGCATGATGAAGTTTTTAAACACAATACTAAGTATTTCAACTTTTTAACTTCAGCTGATCTAAACCAGATGGGTTTATTTCAACACTTATAAACATAAACCTAGGTCATTGCCTGAACTTTCATCTATCTCCATCCAGTTAATGTGCACCATGGTCTCTCCTGTCGCATCAATATGCGTATCTAGAAACCCTCTGGCGGTATCTTGAATAGGGATACCAATCTGGGTTTTTATAGAAATGGCTGGGCAAACATATAAAATACTTAGTATTTTTGGATTGTAACGATTATCCTTTAACCAATTGAATTCTGTATAAACATTCTTGTCATGGCTATGGAAATGGCCTGCGAAAAGTCCTTTAACTTCAACTTTGCTATGCAGGACTATGTTTTCCCACATTTTGCGAATAGCCAGGGGAACCGTCCATGATGAATAGGGGTATAGCTCTTTTGCTAATTCAGGCGAAAGCTTTCAAGCCTCTTTTATCATTTTAGTCACTATATTTTCCTGTAGATTTTTTGGGTCTATAGAGAAGTTAACTCTCCAAGGATCATCTATTTCTGGTATATGGAAGAATATATAAACCGACTTTGCATCCGCATGGTCAATAGTGTCCGCCAGTTTCTCCAAAGACTGATATTCCTCCAATTGGTCTATCGGCTTTAAGTTATTATCACTATCAAGAAATCGCGTTACGGAGTAATTATTTTTAAAAAAAGCGTTATTCCATCCGATAAAAAAATGATCATGAATTTTCAAGGTACCGGGTTCAAAATTGGCGATTTGATCGTTTGATTCTAAACGAAAATCAACAACATCTATGGCCTCGTTTTGCGCTTTAACGGCTTCTTTAACGGCATGCACAAAATCGGCATAAAAGTTAATAGTGTCCGGCAATTCATCATATAAATCATTATTTTCAGGTAGAATAAGCCATAAATTAACATCAGATTGTTGAATTACGTCAGCCACTTCTTGCACTGCTTGCGCCCATAACTTTTCATCTTTTTTGAGCTCAAAAAATTGACCATTTGTTTCAATGATCTGACCAATGTGTTGCTGAGCTTTGAATTCTTCCAGTGGATATTTTTTAATGAGTTTCTCGATGCCAAAATCACCCGTAACAACTATGAAATCTAGGTGATCAGTTTTATTTATGACATTTAGCTCCTTGACAGCTATATTTAAATATTTCAAAGAATTCAGGGTCTCGGCTTTCTTTCCTGGTCCTTCATATAAATGCAGGTCCGTCAGTTGAGCAAAATGAGCCTAAGCAAAACAAAAGGGCGTATAAAAAATGAAAATCGCGGCGATTAGCAGCTTTATGTTTTTGTTAATTTCATGAGTTTCCATTTTAATCTAGGTGTTTTCTTGGTAATGTGTAGTTGATTTTGCTGCAAACTTTCAATATACGCTCAAATATTCAGAAATCAAATAATTTGAAAAATCTTTAGCCAATTCAGCAATAAAACAAGAACCGGATTCAACCTATTAAGACCGCTGCATAATAGCTTATTAAAATGAAAAGCTATTGTTTTCGGATTTTCTATTATTCGGATTATTTAGAGGCCGATTGCAGAATGCTTTGATTTAGAGGAATTTGTAGGACGAAGCGACGAATGTGCGTACGGTGCTTGAGGAGCGACAACCGACCCAAAACTCGAAAGAAATGCATTATGCATCGGTCTCCTATTGGTAATGCAATCGGCCTCTCTATAATCCGCCAGGGTTAGAAATTTGAAATACTCAGTATTTTGTTTCAAAACACCATTATGTAGCGGTCTCATAATGAGTCGAAGATCCTTGCATGAAGAAGGATTGTTAAACAATTATTCGCCTTATGACCACAGTTTTTGCTGTAGAAAGTTCTTGTGATGACTCGGCTTTGGCGCTTTTTTCGCCAGCAGAGGGTTTTTTGGGCGAATGGGTCTATCGGCAAACAGCCTTACATCAACCCTACGGTGGCGTCGTGCCTGATCTTGCAAGCCGGGAGCATATGGTGTGGCTGCCGCAGCTTTTAGAGGAGGCTTTAAAAGTACTCGCAGGTCGGTCGCTTAGTTCGATTGCAGTTACAGTGGGGCCGGGCCTTGCAGGTTCATTGGGGGTAGGGATTGCGTTTGCTCAGGCGCTTTCACTAAGCTTAGGTGTGCCGGTGGTGCCGGTAAATCATTTGCGTGGGCATGCGCTTTCTGCTTTTATCCCTTTTTATGAAGAGCAGCCCGGGGCTACTTTTATGGAGCGTTTGCGCCCCTATTTACCTCATTTAGGGCTTTTGGTTTCGGGTAGTAATACGCTTTTATTTTCTTTAAGCGCGGAGCTTGAGTATCATGTAATAGCCCAAACGGTTGACGATGCAGCGGGAGAAGCTCTTGATAAGGGCGCTAAGCTTCTGGGCATGGCTTATCCGGGGGGCCCTTTAATCGAAGCGCATGCAGCAACAGGCAATCCGCGGGCTTACGACTTTCCCCGTGCCTTTCCGCAGAAAAGTGAGCTCAAGTTTAGCTTCTCAGGCCTTAAGACAAGTTTGCGTTATCGGTTAGAGGCGATGGATGATGATACTCTCGCTCAAGCATTGCCTGATCTTTGCGCTAGTTATCAGGCTGCTGTGGTAGAGGCCGTTATTAAAAAAACAAGCCAAGTCCTTCCACTACGTGAATTTAAAAGCTTAGGGCTTTCCGGTGGGGTTGCTAACAATAAGCCCTTACGCAAAAGCCTCCAGGCATTGGCAGATACTTCAGGGCTGCGTCTTTTTTTAGCCGCCCCGCGTCATACCGGGGATAATGCTGGGATGATTGCCTTTGCTGCTTGGTTAGAGGCACAAAGACAATCAGGGGGTGATCAAGAGTTAGATGCAAAACGGTTTTACCCATCGCTCCCCCTTGCATAATGAGACCGCGGCCTCTACAGGAGCCCATCCCGTTTCAATACAGCTTCTGGATTAGGGTCCCTCCCCATAAAGTTGCGGAAGATTTGATCGGGCGGTGTGCTATTACCCTGGCTTAATACTGTTTCGCGGAAGGCATGGCCTATGCTTGGGTTTAAGATACTCCCTTCTACCGTTAAAAACTGGGAGAAGGCATCCGCCTCTAATACCTCTGACCATTGATAAGAATAGTAGCCCGCGGCATACCCTGTGGCGCTTCCAAATAAATGGGTAAAGCGGGGGGCAATGATGGGAGAGGGGGTTTTTAGCGGGGCAATATAACCTGCGAGAGTTTCCCTGAGGTTGGTCTCAATAGCTTCTGGGGATAGGCTAGCATATTTTTCAGGGTTTAAGTGTAGTTCAAGGTCTAGCTTGGCAAGCATCAGTTGTCGCATCCGCCAGCTAGCTGCCATAAAGGTGCGGGCACTGCGCATTTTTTGGAAGAGCGCTTCGGGCAAAGGGCTGTTCGTTTCAACATGGCGCGCGATGAGGTTTAAGCTTTCACGTTCCCAGCACCAATTTTCCATTATTTGAGAGGGGAACTCTACAAAATCCCAAGCCACACAGGTGCCAGAGAGGGAGCGTACCGGCACTTCACTGAGTAAGTGGTGGAGTAGGTGGCCAAATTCGTGGAAGGCTGTTGCTACTTCCCTGTGTGTTAATAAGGCTGGGTGATTACCAATCGCAGGGGTGAAGTTACCATTAATAGTCCCTACGTGGGGCTCCGGGTTTTCTTTTGCTAAAGGCTCCCCTGTGCTTAGGCCGCTCATCCAGGCCCCATCTCGTTTGCTGTCGCGTGGGTGCCAATCAGCATAAAAGTACCCTAGGTTGTGCCCAAGTAGGGCATCATCCATGCGGTAGTATTGTATGTCTTCTGCCCATGCTTGCGCTGCTTGGGTTGGCAGTTGCGTAATCTTAATGCCGTAAATGCGGCTAGAGAGCTCGAACAGTCCTTGAATGACGCGGTCTTCTGGGAAATAAGGCCGGAGGGCTTCTTCATCAAAGTCGTATTGTTCTTTGCGTAGTTTTTCGGCCCAGTAACTAGTATCCCAGGGCTCCATGCGTTCCGCGGTGGCTAGGCCTAGTTTTTTTGCACGAAAGGCGTTCAGGGTCTCCCATTCATGGTCGAAGGCTTTTTTAATGCGGGCTTGCAAACCTTCGATAAATTGTAGGGCCGCTTCTCCTGTTTTTGCCATACGGCGAGAGAGGACGTGGTCCGGGAAGTGCTTTTTTCCAAGGAGTTGGGCCAGCTCTGTCCGTAGTTTTAAAATAGATTGGATAAGTGGCCAATTATCATAAGGGGCAACTCGACCAACGGCCTGGGTGGCTTCCCATACTTGTTTGCGGATGGCTGCGTTATCTAAATAAGTGAGGATAGCGGATTGTGAAGGGCCTTGGAGGGTAAAGCGCCAGGCAGGTTTATCAGCGGTAGACTTCCCCCTTTCTTCGGCACTTTGCCGGGCTGCATCTATGGCAGAAGGGGGTAGGCCTGCTAAGTCTTTTTTATTTGTAATAATGAGCTCCCAGGCATTCGTCGCATCCATCACATGCTCGGTAAAGGCTTGGGTCAAGGTTGCGAGCCCTTTCTGAATGGCCTTTAAGCGGGTTTGTTCGGTTTCAGGGAGGTCTGCTCCATTTTCCCTAAAGTCCTCTAGGCTTTCTTGCATAAACCGCCTCTCAATGGGGGAGAGAGCTTCAGATGGTGTATTGGCTTTAGCTGCTTTTAAAACAGCATAGAGAGGCTTGTTTAAAAAAAGATCCGTACTAAAAGCCGTAATTTGAGGCAAAAACTCGCCATACACACGGCGCAGTTCGGGGGAGTCTGCTACTGTTTTTAAATGCTCTAAGCGACCCCATGGACGGCTTAGAATGGCTTGGGCCGCATCAAGACTTGCAAATGTATTGGCATAGGAGGCCTCCTTAATGGGGGTCCCGGCAATTGCCTCAATTGCTTTTTTAGCCGCTGTAAGGGCCAGGGGGATGTCTGTACGCGCCACTTCAGGCGTTAGTTCAGCCCAAGCAATGGGCAATCGTGTATCGAGGAAAGGATGAAGGGTTGTGGTCGTCATTACAAAAAATGGGCTCTGGGCATAATTTCTTTTTTTTTCTTAAAAACCGAGATTTTTCGAAGCATATAAAATCATTCTGTGTTTCTTTCATTTTTGGTTTGAAAACACAGAGAAGCGCTGTCTGATTAGAAGCCTTATGACTTGGGACGTTTCAATTTCTTCTCGGGCAATGGGGGTTGCCCCTTCTCCTACACTAGCAGTAGATGCTAAAGCTAAAGCCTTGAAGGCCGCAGGGGAAGACGTTTGCGGCTTTGGGGCGGGTGAGCCCGATTTTGATACCCCTCATTTTATTAAAGAAGCCTGTGCAAAAGCCTTGGCTGAGGGTAAAACTAAGTATTGCCCGGCTCCTGGACTTCCAGAGCTCCGCGCAGCTGTGGCGCATAAGTACCGTACCTTTAATAATGTGCCGGTTCAAGATAGCCAAGTTGTGGTGAGTGCCGGAGGGAAGTTTTCTTGCTATTTAGGGATTTGTGCTGTTGTGGGGGATGGGGATGAAGTCATTATCCCGGCCCCATATTGGGTCAGCTATCCGGAAATGGTGAAGCTAGCCGGTGGGGTTCCTGTTATCGTTAAAGCGACCGATGCGACGGATTTTAAAATTACCCCAGCTCAGCTAAAAGCAGCCATTACGCCGCGTACAAAGCTTCTGATTCTCAATAGCCCGTCTAACCCCACAGGGGCTGTGTACGAAAAAGCAGAGCTCGAAGCCTTGGTGGAGGTTGCCTTGCAAAACCATATTTGCATTTTGTCTGACGAAATTTACGAGCACTTGCTCTACGATGGCCGGCAGCATTATAGCCCAGCTTCTTTCGGGCCAGAGGCGGCTGAGGCTGTTATTACTGTTTCGGGTTTTAGTAAGAGTTATAGCATGACAGGGTGGCGTTTAGGTACCCTTGTTGCGTCACCCAAAATTGCGCCTTATGTTATCCGCCTTCAAGAGCAGATGACGTCTAATGCCACTACCTTTGCCCAATATGGGGCCTTGGCCGCTTTAGAACGTGCAGATGAAGCGCGCGCTGCCCTTGCTCCGATGTTAGAGGCGTTTGATCGGCGTCGTTTGCGTCTTTTAGCAGGGCTTCAAGCCATTCCAGGGCTGACCTGTCAGCGGGCACAAGGGGCCTTTTATTTGTTCCCTAATATTTCATCTTTTGGCTTAGGCTCTACCGCATTTGCCAATCGCTTGTTGGATGAAGAAAAAGTGGCTGTAGTCCCAGGTAGCGGTTTTGGCTCGGATGAATATATCCGCTTTAGTTATGCTGTAGCAGACGCAACGATTGATAAAGGCTTAGAGCGTTTTGCTCGGTTTACCGCGTCTTTGCGTTAAGGTAGGGTTTATCAGCTCACGCAAAGAGACCAACTGCATAATGCATGATTTATGAGTTTTTGGTCGGTTGTTGCTTGCCCTGTACTAGCGTACGCTCGCTCCCTTCGTCCTACAAATTCCTCAAAACCAAAGCATTCTGCAACGATCTCTGATTTTAATAATTTAGGGATTTAAACTATTATTGTTAAGTTCACTGTACGATTTTATCTTTAGCTTTATTACTATGCCGCACGCTTTATCTATTTTTTCAAAAAGAGGACTACTGCTTGCCTGCTTTTTATTCTGTAGCGGGCAAAGTTATGCTAAGCCATTTAAGGGCACCTTCAGGCCTTTTCAGTTTTCAGATACCAATACGTCTCAACTAACAATTGCGACTTGCCGGGAAGAATTAGTTTCCGTTATTAAAGCTTTTAGAGCGCGTAAAAAACCAGAAGAATTTGGGGGTAGGTTGTTATTTGCAGAAGCATTTTCGAGCTTTCTCTACAACTGGGGGGAGTTAAGGCGGCTGCATCAAGAATTTGCGCTCAATAAGTATTATATTCTTAGGCAGGAAACATTGCCATTTTATTTAAAAAAAGTCGCTGCTGATCTAGAAATACTGCAAGACCTTTTAAATACTTATTTGGATGAAGATGGTACTGTGTGGTCAGTTTTGACCCAGTATTCAGAGGCAGATGCCAAAAATATTTTGATGCTTATTTTGGGCAATCCTGAGTGGTGTGCTTATTTTGAGCAAAATATTTTGCAGGCAGTTTCATATTGGACGCTCAAAGCTTTACGGGGGCGTAAGAGTTTTACTGATTATCAACGTTGGATAGCCCTTGGCGCGGCTATGGCGCCGATATTTGAAAGGCTAAGAAGCACGGAGGATTATTATCTTAGGCAAGTTAATGGAGCTGCCATTATAGAAGCTTTGAGGGCCGAAGATGAAGAAGCTAATGCAGGTGTTATTGCAGAACAGCTTTTGTTATTAACAACAATGCCCCTGCTTCAGGGCTATGGCACTTTATTGCCGGCTTACTTTCCCCCTGCGTTAGTAAATTTAGGCCGTTGGGGGGGTGATGTTGGTGGCCATTGTTTTTAAGTAATTTTTCAACAAGACACTGATATATATTCTTTCGTTGCCCACACAAAAGCCGCTACAGTTTTCACTATAGCGGCTTTTATTATTTAAGACCTTATGGCTCCCAATCCTTTAATTGGAGCGGCCAAAGCCCATAAAGCGGCGTCCCGTGGCCTGTTGAGGCCTACGTTGGTGTTGATAAGGCTGGGAAGAACGTCCCCCACCCATCATGCCACGAGGGGCTTGATATTTTTCCTCAGGCTTCATTAAGCGGCAAATGCAGCGCCACTTAAATTGATCTTGAGAAGTCAACAGATTAATGGCCCGGCCTTCAGCCCCTGCACGGCCTGTCCGGCCAATACGGTGGATGTAATCTTCTGGGCACTGCGGCAAGTCAAAGTTGATAACACACTCAATGTGAGGGATGTCTAGGCCACGTGCCGCCAAATCCGTTGCAACCAAGATACGGTGCTTCATATTGCGGAAGTCGTAAATAACGCGGTCACGCTTGTTTTGGCGAAGGCCCCCGTGGATGGCTTCTACTGCAAAGTTGTCTTTGTGGAGGCGGGTAGCTAATTTATCTGCTCCAAATTTTGTTTTCACAAAAATGACGCAAGACCCCTTAAAGGTTTCTAATTGTTGGAGCAAAACCGTATACTTATCCGCTTCGGAGGTATGCACGGTTTCTTGCTTAATTTTATCCACTGGGTTAGTGGTAGAGCCAATAGAAATACGTACTGGGTCTTTTAAGTAGTTTTCTGCAACTTTAGAAACCCCGGGGGCCATCGTTGCTGAGAACATCAAAGTTTGGCGTATTTCTGGCAAATGTTCTGCAATTTGCTCAAGTTGAATGGCAAAGCCCATGTCTAGCATCCGGTCTGTTTCGTCTAAGACGAGAAAGCCCGTGTTGCTCAAGGTTAAGGTTCTGCGTTGTATGTGGTCGAAAATACGGCCAGGCGTTCCAACGAGTAACTGAGGCCGTTGCTTTAATTGGCGAAATTGAAAGCCGAGGGATTCTCCCCCAATGAGGAGCGCACTTTTAATCGGGCTTTGAGCACCGAGCATTTGCCGAATGGCATCATGCACCTGGGCTGCTAGCTCGCGGGTAGGTGTTAAAATAAGGGCGGAACTTTTTGGTGAATTAATCAGGTAAGAGATAACCGGAATGGCGTAAGCCGCGGTTTTCCCCGTTCCAGTTTGAGCAGAGCCCAATACGTCAAGCCCTTGTAAAGCAGGCGGAATAGTCTGTTGCTGAATAGGCGTCGGAACTTGGAAGTTCATGGCCTCAAGAGACGCTAAGATAGAGGGATGTAACCCTAATGAATTGAAGTTTTCCATAATGATAGTAGCCACTAAACTCTGCACTCTCAGTTTCCAGTTCCTTTAGCGTTAGTGGCCCTCATTGGGCACTGTGATTAGCTAAATCACAGAATTTATGCCGTTTGCATAAATATTCAGACGCAAGCAATAGACGAGACTATAGACGTTTCTATGGTTGGTATCTGCATGATTAAAAATAATGCTAAAAGGTCAACTGTTATCTTTAAGTATTTTAGTTTTTTGATATTGATAGATCAAAATATTCATGTAAGTGTATTGATTGATAATGACTTAAATCTTTTTTGTATTTTTATTTATTTGAGGTTATAGTCATAGTCTATTGATTAAATCGTATTCTGCTCCTTCTCTTTCTTTAACATTTACAAATAAAAAACCGCTGCATAATATTTGATTATGCAGCGGTTTTGTTTGGCTAAGGATTATTTAGACTGCCTTGGGTCAGACGGCATTTAATTCAACCGGGTGAGTATCTTTCCGTTTTACGCGGTCTATCCTGTGCCGCCGGCGTAGTTTCCGGTCCAGCTTCTCAACTAGTTCATCCATAGATTTATATAAATCATCTGTAGCCGTGCTTACTACGAGATCAGGCCCGTGAATTTCGATATGGCCTTTGCAAACAAACGCAGCTTCTTGAGAACGATTTTTCAGATGCTCAAGCTCTATACGTATGCGTATGATTTCCTCGTCATGACGAAACAATTTTTCGAGCTTTTCATGAACGGCCGATTTAATCGCATCCGTTAATTCGAGGTGTAGACCTGTAATGATAACTTCATGTTGATTCATAACCGTTATGGGTTGGGGGTGCGGTATATTAGCATACCGATTGAAAGAGAACAGATTGTCGTTTATAGCCCAAAATGGCTTTTGTTCGGTACAGATTGCTTAATCTGACCTTAAATATAACATACACCTGTATAGTCATTTTTGCAACCTTTCTTGGATTAAATTTTGTGCGGCTTGCTGGGTTATAAAATGCTTAGGGCCTATTTTTTCTCATTAAAAGCGCAATTTGAGTCGCCTTTTAAAGGAAAAAAGCTAACAAACGGTACTTTATTTTATGAAGCAACGAAGCATTTTGCGTGAAGTATCCATTAGTGGCAAAGCCTGCCATACTGGCGAAGAGGTGGAGCTTACCTTCCGCCCCGCTCCCATAGACCATGGCATTGTTTTTAGGCGCCTAGATATTTATGGTAAGCCAGAAATCCGCCCGTTGATTGCCGGCGTGGGGGATCTTGTCCGCAATACCACCATTGGCAATGCGCAGGCTCAGTTGCATACGGTGGAGCACGTTCTCAGCGCTCTTAGCGGCATGGGGATCACGAATGTCCTGATTGACATGACGGGGGGGGAGCCGCCTATTCTAGATGGTTCATCTCGGCCTTTTGTTAATTTACTTCATCAGGCAGAGCCGGTTGATCAAGACAAAGACCAACCCGTATTTGTGCTTAAAGAGCCCGTTTGTATTAGTGAGGGTAACCGGTCCATTGTGGCTGTTCCTTACGATGGGCTAAAGATTACTTGCACCTCTACAGATGATCGGGGCATCCATACTCAGCATTTATCGATTGAGATCAATCCGGAAACGTATGTGGCAGACATCGCCCCTGCCCGTACCTTTGCTATTTATGAAGAGATAGAAGGCCTGATAAAACTCGGCAAAATTAAGGGAGGCAGCTTAGATTCGGCTATTCTTATTAAGGGGGATAAAATCATTTCTAAGGAGCCACTGCGCTTTCAGGATGAGTTTGTTCGTCACAAAATTTTAGACATAGTGGGGGATATTGTCCTCCTTGGGGTTCCGCTCAAGGCTCATATTATTGCCGTTCGCCCGGGGCATGCCCTCAATGCCGCTTTGACGAAGAAGCTGGCTGAGCAGCTCCAAGCCCACAAAGACGGCAAGTTAGAAAAAATTGCCAAGGTAAAAGGCCCCACAGTGAAAGCGCATGAAACGCAGCTAGACATCCGCCGGGTGCTCGATATTTTACCGCATCGTTATCCCTTTGTTATGGTGGATAAAGTTGTTGAAATGGGGGAAGATAACACCCTTGTTGCGGTTAAGAATGTCACGATTAACGAACCTTATTTTCAAGGGCATTTCCCGGGTCATCCCGTTATGCCAGGCGTTTTACAGGTAGAGGCTATGGCGCAGGCAGTGGGTATTCTCTTGCTTCGCCATGTCAATGCAGATGGCAAGCTCGCTTTGTTTATGAGCTGCGATAAAGTAAAGTTCCGCCAATCCGTCGTCCCGGGGGATCAGTTAATGATTCACGTCAAGCTCCTGAAGGTGCGGGGTAACAAAATTGCCATGGCCGAAGGCGAATGCCGGGTAGGGGATAAAGTCGTATCCTCGGCAGAGTTAGTCTTTGCTTTGGTCGATGTTAAAGAAGACGTTTAAGCAGATGACAACGCATATCCATCCTACAGCCATTATTGAAGCAGGCGCTGTTTTAGGTGAAGCGGTTCAGGTAGGGGCTTATGCTTACATTGGGCCTTCGGTCGTTTTAGGCCGGGGGACGGTTGTGCACCACCATGCCTCCATTGAGGGTAATACCCAAATGGGGGAGGCAAATGAAGTTTTTCCTTATGCTTGCATCGGAGGCAAAACCCATGACCTCAAATATACTGGAGGCGAGGCTGGGCTTAAAATAGGGGATAACAATGTATTGAGAGAATACGTAACCATTCATACCGCTACAAAAGCGGCAGATTTTACGGTGCTGGGCTCCCATAACGTTATTTTAGCCTACAGCCATATTGCGCACGACTGCCAAGTAGGGGATCATTTAGTGATGAGCAGTCAATCCGCCCTGGGGGGGCATGTCATAGTAGAGGGTCATGTTAATATCGGCTGGGGGGTCGGAGTGCATCAATTTTGTCGTATCGGGGCATACGCTATGGTGGGTGCTTGCTCCAAGCTGGTTCAAGACGTTCTTCCTTTTATGATTGCAGATGGCAACCCTGCGGAAGTCCGCACATTTAACCGGGTCGGGCTAGAGCGTCAGGGTTTCTCAAAAGAAGCGGTTGAAAATATTAAAGGCCTCTTCAAACTATTTTACCGCTCAGGCTTTAATCGAACCCAAGCCTTAGAGGCCATAGCCGGAGCCTATCCTGTGTCGATACCTGAAGTCACCTGTGTATTAGGCTTCGTCGAAAAAAGCCAGCGCGGTCTCGCTTAAAAGATTTATTAAGAGGTTCAAAACTATATGTAGTGGTCTCAAAAAGCATAGATTCGGCAAGGGCCCTTTTAAGTATACAAGCACTGAGCCAATATCCTAGCTGCCATTTTACGGCCTACTTCTCCCAGTTTTTGAGACTCTATAAGTTGCTGAATAACGCTTTCCTCTAAATGCATGGCCTTTAGAAAGGCGATAGAGGCTTCAGGTTCTGAATAAAGCTGTTGCAGTAATATTTCGATGGCAAAGTGGCGGTCTAGTGTGAGTAATTCTTTTGTTGCTTTATACCCTAGCACAAAAGCCAATTCTTCATCTGTATAGCTACGGATTTCTTCTTCCCGGTTAGCAAGCTGGAGGGCCGTCACTTCTTCTTTATAAGCAGCTAGAAGTAGGGGTGTTTCTTGCTTTAACGTAGCATCGAGGATGCTTAGCCATTTGGCTTTTTCTTCGGTTAATTTTTGAGTATCTGCGGCACTGGCATACTCGTCATTAAAGCCAAATATAAAAGTGGCGGAGCTTAAATTAAGGAGTGTAAAGACTAAGAAGCTTTTGAAGGCCTGCATGTTGGGGGATAAGCCTTGGGCTGGCATATTGCGATCAAGGGCTAAGTAAATACCGGCACCCAGCAAGCTTTTGCAGAATTTTGCTATTTGCATATTAAATCCTGCATCAGGGTATTTGGCTTCTTTATGATTTTTTATGCCTTCGGCAATAGCTGCTAATTCAGGTTCATCTTTTTCTAAGGCTATTTTAAGGGCTTTAGCATCCTCAATCATCCCATTGTCTGCCCATGTTTCTATCCCTTTGTTCAGGACTCCATACAGTGCAATAACAGGCCCGTACAGTATTGAAGCAGAGCCCAAGGCTTTGCCCCCTATTTCAGCGATATTTTCCTTGCTCGCAGTAATGCCCGTTAAGGCTGCGTACTTGCCCATTAAGCGCATGCAAACACCGATAAATCGCACATGAGAGTCTATTTGGAAAATGCCTGTCCGCGGTATTCCATCAAAATAACTATTGTCGGGCCGCGTTGTAGCCATAGTAATTTCAAGCTCTGCTTGTTGTCTTTCAAGGGCTGTTAAATTAAGGGCAGGGTTACCTAGTAAAGCTTGGGCATTTCTGGCAATTTCCCAAGCTGTTTGCTCATGAGCTGCACGTTCTTCAAGCGCCCAATAACTCATGAAACGGGTAATAACGCTTACTTCTGCTATAAAAGGGAGTGCCTTCGAAGCTTTTTCAAATCCTAAGCTTTTGTCTCCTGAAAAGAATAGATACCATAGACCAAAACACTCACGCCCGCCACTAATATAAAGCTGAAAACCCCGTCGTTTAGCGCGTGGGCGATTATTTAAATAATGAAGAAAAGA
>JANYEO010000237.1 GCA_025363025.1 Opitutia bacterium | reverse complement strand
CTTTTAAGCAATTTTTGAAAGGGGCTGCAAGGCGAGTGTACAGTGGATCGCAGATTTGCTCCATTTTGGCCCGGGTCAAAGGCACATTTAAGTGCTTGGGGCCGGATGCATCCGCGGTTATAAATGGAAGATTGATATCTGTTTGTTGAGCGGCGGAGAGGACGATTTTGGCTTTTTCGGCTTCTTCCTTCAGGCGTTGGAGGGCCATCGGGTCTTTGCGTAAATCGATCCCGTTATCTTTTTTAAATTCGTCAACGAGCCAGTTGATAAGGCTTTCGTCCCAATTGTCCCCGCCAAGGTGGGTATCGCCATTAGTTGATTTTACCTCGAAGACGCCTTCGCCAATTTCGAGCACCGAGACGTCGAACGTCCCGCCCCCGAGGTCGAAGACAGAAATTTTACCATCCTTCTTTTTATCTAAACCGTAAGCGAGGGAAGCGGCTGTAGGCTCGTTAATAATGCGCTTCACCTCTAGCCCGGCAATAGCACCGGCATTTTTGGTGGCTTGGCGCTGGGCATCGTTAAAGTAAGCAGGGACGGTGATGACCGCAGCGGTGATCTTTTCCCCTAAATAGGCTTCTGCATCGGCTTTTAATTTGCCGAGGATCATGGCTGAAATTTGCTCTGGTGCGAAAATTTCTTTTTTACCCCCCATATCAATTTCGATACAGGCATCGCCATTTTTGCCTTCGACGACATTGAAGGGGAAGTTTTTGGCCTCTGCTTGAATTTCGTTAAACTTGCGCCCGATCATCCGCTTTGCCGAGAAGATAGTATTGTGCGGGTTTGTAACGGCTTGGCGTTTAGCGGCTTGGCCTACTAGACGCTCCCCTGATTTAGTAAAGGCGACAACCGAGGGCGTTGTACGAGCGCCTTCTGCATTGGGGACCACGACGGGTTGCCCGCCTTCCATAACGGCCATGCAAGAGTTTGTAGTGCCTAAATCGATACCGAGAATACGAGACATGATGATTAGATAGTTTAGTTAGAGAAAGTGTGTGTTATTGAAAATCAAATGATTGATGTGCGTCTATTAGCAGGAAGTGTGCCAACTTTTGTGAGACCGGTTGCAGAATGCATTTCTTTTGAGTTTTTGGTCGGTTGTCATTCCTCGAGTGCCTTAGCACACTCGTCACTTCGTCCTACAAATTCCTCAAAATCAATGCATTCTGCAACCGGTCTCGATTTTAATTAAGGAAATACTAAAAGAAGAGAGTTAGAGGGCGGAGCGCCAAAAACGGGACATTGTGACGCAGTGCGACTGTCTCAGTGTCTCACTTTAGGCAGTTACAGTCAAGGAAGATTGAGTTCTCTGTATCAGTTGTAGTCTTAAACTGAAAAATTCTTTAAAGTCATTAATCATGTATTATACAGTGGTCTGAGCTAATACAGGCTCCCCTAATTCCCGTAAGGGGCGGCCGGCGTATAAGTTGACCTCGATGGCTTCTAGCGGACGGTTCTTTGTTTCTGGAACAAACTTCCATGTAAAATAAACGCCAACGGCTGTCCAAAAAGCAAAGAAAAGGAAGGTGGGGGCCATCCCGAGGGTTGTTTGGAGGATAGGGAAGCTTTCTGTAACGAGCATGTTGAAGCCCCAGTTAGCACAGCTGGCGATGGCCATACCGCTTGCGCGTACTTTTAACGGAAAGACCTCTGACATGATGAGGTAGGGTACAGGCCCAAGGCTGACTGCAAAAAAACCGATAAAGGCGAGGACACTGATAAGCGATATCCAATGGGCTGCGAGCCCGCTCTCCGCAAGGCTAAGGCAAAGGCCCACTAAGGCGAGGCATACGCACATACCCGAAAAACCCCAGAAAAGAAGGCGGCGGCGGCCAGCACGGTCTATCAACTGCAAGCTTACCACCGTCATCCCTACGTTGATGAGGCCAATAGCGACTTGGGCGAGTAACTTCCCAGAACCGCCAAACCCGGCTTTTTCGAAAACAGAGGGGCCATAGTACATAATGGCGTTGATCCCCGAAAGTTGCTGTAGCACAAAGAGGCCAAAGGCCATTACCAACAAGGGGAAGAGGCGGGGGCTAAAACAATCCCTCCAAGAGCCTTCTTCCCGGGAGAGGCTAAATTGGATATCTTCTATATCGCTTGTTACATCTTTTTTAGTATATAAATACTGAAGAGTTTTGCGGGCTTCATCTAACCGGCCTTTAGCTAATAACCAGCGGGGGCTATCGGGCATAGCGAGCATCCCAGTAAAAAGGCCAGCTGCGGGAATACCCCCGAGGCCGAACATCCAACGCCAATTAAGGGTAGCATCCGAAACCCAATGAGCGCATATAAAATTCGTAATAAAGGCCGCCATGAGGCCAATGGTGATGGCCAACTGAAAAAAGGTAACAAGCGTCCCCCTCATCTGAGGTGGGGCGATTTCGCTTAAATACATAGGCGCTATCATCGCTGAGATACCAATAGCCACGCCCATGATTAAGCGCCCAAGAATGACCATATGAATGCTACCCGCAAAAGCAGTCATCAAAGCCCCTGCGACAAACAGTATAGAGGTAAAAAGCAAGCTGCGACGCCGCCCAAGCCTTTCGGCAAAAAGCCCGCTAACAGTAGCGCCAAAAAGAGCGCCGAGAGGAACGGCGGCCACAATAAAGCCTTTGAGAGCTGCGATGGCTTGATCCGCCGCGGTTTCAGGAATGCCAAAGGTGTGGAAAATATATTCCTGCGCGCCTGAGATGATACCTGTATCGAACCCGAATAAAAAACCGGCTAAGGCGGCAACGATGCCGATGCTATAAATATGCCGGTTGGGCTGATTGAGTTTAGCAGAATTGCTCATTATTTAAAGAAATGAAGAAGGGGCCTAAGGGATATCTTCCTTACTCGATAGAAGTCAGCGTGTGAAGCGTAATTTCTCCTGGGCAATTAAAACGGACGGGGACGCCACAGCAACCCGTCCCGCGGGAGGTGTAGCCGCGGAGCTTTCCCCAGGTCCAATTGCCGGCTACAAGGCTGCGTTTTTTATTCCTTAACATGTTGGTTGTTATAGGAATACCAAAAGGCAGACATATTTGACCTCCATGGGTATGTCCCGATAAAGCAGCGTTAATACCGACGGCTTCTGCTTCGGGAGCTATTTCTGGAGAATGGGCCAAAAGGAGGGTACATGCCCCCGGGGGGAGGGCATTTGTTAGGGCTTTAAGATCGTAAGTTTGATAGAAATGAGGGTCATCTATCCCGATAATCCAAAGGGTTTGCCCATCTTTTTCTAAAGGATAAAGCTCGTTTACGAGGAAGCGCAGGCCCCGGGCCTCTAAATGGGGGACAATTTCTATCGGATCGTGATTGCCCAGAACGGCTAAAATGGGCTCTTTTAAAGCATTAATAACCGGCTGGGTAGCTAAGGTAGCGGGGTAATAATCTTCAATGGTACGGCAGCGAAAATCCCCTGTGATAACGGCGAGGTCATAGTTTAATCCTTTTAGGGCATCGACTACAGCTGCAGGGAGAGAGGGGTCTATATCTAAGTGCAAGTCGCTTAGCTGGAGTAAACGAAAGCCTTCGAAGGCCGCAGGAAGGTTAGGGATAGGCAGCGTATTTTCAATAATTTGAATTTTGGTCGAATTGCGCCGGCCTCGATGATAAAGGCCTACGAGCTTTAGCACGCGTTCTATCCGAAGATGAAAGGTTTGCACCCAGGCGAGGGATTGCTTCATTTCGTCTGATTCTTGACGGGCTTCCATCATCAAGCGTTTGCTTAAGGCTTCCTCACCTATACGCAAGGTAAGGGCATTAAAATCGACAATGGGTGGGGGTGGCGTATCCATAAGGCTTTTTCAGTGCTTACATTGGGTGTCAGAATTTCTCTGTGCAAGCTTTGATAATGAGTGAGATAACAAGGGCTTCGATGAATCTCCATTGACGAAGAAGCTTTGACGAGATTATCATTGTGGGAGAAATTTTACCCTATGGCTATTGCCCTTTCTGCCCCTAGTAATTCTCCTTTTGGTCGTCTTGAGCAAGCCGCCTTGCATGGCTCTAACCGTATTGTGGCAGACTCAGGTTCTGGCCAAATTTTAGCGCTTAAGCCAGGGGTTAAGGCCGAATCCACAAGTCGCAGTGTGAAATTAGCTAATAAACAAACAGCCGAATTTGTGCTGACAGCGATAAAGCTGCATTTAGGTGAACCCGCCGCTCGGGCCGCCAAAGAAGCGTTAACGGATACTTTAACTAAAGGCGCGCATATTACGAGCAGGAACCTAACACAGGTATTGACCGTTGCCAAAACCGTTGCCGAAAGTGAAGTTAAAGCAACCAAAGGCAGGGAAATTAAATTACCGCCTCCGCCAACGATTCCTTATGGTTTAACCGCATTGCAGGGAGATAAAGCGTCTATTTACCATACGCCTGCGACAGGGAAACGGAAAACGCTCACAGAGCGTCATGCGTCTGTCGGGCGTTATGCTTTCCACCAAGACAAGAAAAAGGGCGTAGAACCAGGGTTTGTAGGCTATAAGCGCTTTGTGGAGGCTGATTTTAATAAATTGCTAGACCCTAACCATAAATTTTCTATACGTGCGGCGGAGTTCCTTTTGAGAGAATTAAAACAAGAAGATTCTGCCAGTTATAAAGCAATTGAAAAATTGTTAAACCCTACGGGTACGAGCAGCTCTAAAGTGCGAATAACGGCTTTTCAAAAAGACCTTGCGGCTTATGTGAAGCTGGGTAATAAAGAAGCCCCCCTAGGGGCTGCGGCGCAAAAGCTGTTTACGGCCTTAAAGGGGGACTTACCAGGGGCCAAGGGGGCAATGGAGGAGCGGGTATACGTAGGGGCTTTAATACAAGATTATGTACAGATTAAAGAGCCTCAATATAACACCCCTCATTATGTGAAGCTTGATTATAAAGAAGGGGATATTCGTAAAGGGGTTTTTGGACGTAAAATGGTGCAGATCCCGATGGAGCGGGCAAAAGGGGCCTTGCACCGCTTTTTCACAGGAAAGACGCCCAAAGTGGCTAATTTTGGCGCTGTTAGGGAATGTTTAGCCAATGACATGATGCGCACG
>JANYEO010000234.1 GCA_025363025.1 Opitutia bacterium | reverse complement strand
GGCGAGTATGACCCCTCTATTATATTGAGTGATAACCAGGGTGGCTTGCAGGTGTTGACGCAAAAAACGTGTACTTATGTAGGGCCCTTGCGCGTGAAGCTGCGGGATAGTGCTGGCCAATTTTTGCACCTTGAGCATGAGGGGCCTGGTATAGAGCAAGGGCCTGCTATTTGGCGATTACATGAAGCTAGCCACGAGTGCCAGGTGGTGATTTTGGAGAAAACGGATTTACTGACAAAAGAGCGTACTTATGTGCGGATTGAATACAAAGAAGAGTAAGGGAATATTATGAAGTGTTTTAATTTTAATAAGCTATTATGCGGTGGTCTCATAAGGGGCATATGTTGTTTGAGTTTAATGAGCCTTCCTCAGGTGCAGGCTGGGGTAGAGGTAGAGGGGGTTACGGCTAAGTCTGCCATTAAAGAGGCATGGCAGGCCTATCAATTGGGGGAGTTTGCACAGGCCAGAGAGGGCTTCCGCAAGGCTGAAGGGCTGGAGGTTGATAATGCTGAAGCTAAATATGGGCTTAAAAAAGTAGCGGAGCATTTTGAGCGGATGGGGGCGCTTGATCACGAAAAAATGCGGATGGAGATGCTTGAGGGGGTGAGCCGTGGCTGGCAGAGCCCTCGGCCGGAAGAGAAGCTAGTGCATGTGTCTATAAAGCACGGGGGGTTGAATTTACCGGAAGCCTTGAAGCGTATTAAGATTGATAAATTGAGTTTTAGTGAGGCTCCGCTTAGCCGGGTAGTGGAGCATATGGGAGAGTTGGCTGCGGCAGAAGGGGTAAATGCGAGTTTTATTGTATCCGTTATTGAAGGGAAGGACCCTAAGCTTACTTTGACCTTGCGAGAGTTAACACTGGAGCGGGCTTTGCAGCATGTGGCGACGGCTGCTGGCTTTCAGCTTGAGTATAGCCGAGATGCGGTGGTGCTGCGGCCCGCAGAGGGGCCAGGGGGGGAGCCGCTTGAGACGGCCTTCTTCCCTCTTTCCCGGGCGGCGGTAGTGCGGCTTACGGGAATGGATAACCGTTTTGAGAAGACGGGGCCTGGGACGCCGCTTGAGTCTACCCGGATGGTGCAGCCCAGTACGATTGAAGAGGAGGCGGCACTGCGGGGCTTCTTTCAACGGGCGGGCATCCCCTTTGACATACCGCGTTGTACGCTGGCCTTTGATGGGAGTGAGCTCTTTGTAACCCATACGCCGCGGCAATTGGAGCGTTTGAGGCGTTTGCTTGAACGGTATGAGAAGACCTATCAGGTAGAGATTGAAGCGAAATTTATGGAGGTGCAACAGGGGGCGCTTGAGGAACTGGGCTTTCAGTGGCGCCTTAGCCATGGGAAAAGCTTTGCTCAAACGCTGGATGCTACGGGGAAGGAAACGACGCTACGCAGTATGAATGATGCCTTTACGCGGCAGACCCCTACGACAGGAGATGGGAGTATTTTGCAGCCTCCCCCTGCGACGGCGGTGGCGATACCGAATTTGATGCCGGCCTTTCCCGGAAATATTAATGTGGGGAATATGGCGCCGAATTTAGCTAATGTGCTCGGCGTATTTGGAGGGTGGAATATTGATATGGTGGTACGGGCGCTTGAGCAACAGACGGGGGCGGACCTGATGAGTGCGCCGAAGCTTACGGTGTTATCCGGGAAGACAGCAGAGATTGTCGTGGCCCGGGAATTCCGTTACCCGGAGGCTTATGGGAAGATAGACTCGGCCGTTGGGATGGCCTCTAGCCTGGGCGGCGGGGGGAGTGCGGGGGTAACCATTACCGCGGGCACCCCGCAGAATTTTGTAACACGGCGGGTAGGCGTACAGATGGAGGTGACCCCTACGGTAGAAGAAGACGGCAAGTGGATTAGCCTGAGGCTTGAGCCCCGCGTAACGGAGTTTGAAGGGTTTGTTGAATATGGGGGGCGGAGTATTGCGATTTCCGGAGGGACGACGGTGGATGTGCCGTCGGGGTTCTTCCAACCTATATTCTCTCTACGGCAGATACGAACGGAGGTGACGATTGCCAATGGGGCCACGGTGATTATGGGGGGGCTTGCCCGTGAAGAGCAAAAGACGGTGAATGATAAGGTACCGTTTTTAGGAGATATACCGCTGCTAGGGCAGCTCTTCCGCTCTAAGGGGGAGACGACGCAGAAGAAGAGCCTGTTGATACTCGTCTCCGGCAATGTGATTTCCCCCGGGGGGATGCCGAGCCGATTGGAGGCAGACCAGGCCTTGCGGGCGCCGGAGATGATGACCCCAGTGGGGATGCAGGCGGTAGGAGGGGTGGGGGGGGGAGTGAGGGGGGGATAATATTAAGCGTTTTTCATTGAAGGAATGGTCTAGGCTGCTTTTATTGAGCCGACCCTTGTATTCTTATGAAATTAAAAAATGTTATTTCCCTTCTGAAGGTATTACTTGCTTTTTTGCTGGGTTTAAGTGGCTTAAATACTTTTGCGGTTGAGCATTTACGGATTGATGCGTCTATATACTCTTCAATTGTAAATGGCCTAGTGTCAGTTTTAGAGAATAGCCGGGTAGAGGATTGGAATGATTATCAGGTGGAGCATAGAATAGCATGTGCGCCTATTGGTAGAGGTAGCACTATGCATAAGCAGTACCCGATAGAAGTTTGGGCGGCTGCGGCTGCGAAAAAGCCGGCAAGGGCTGAGTTGCTTGCTTTGTTGGAGTGGTTTATGGATAAGGGGGTTAAACTTAATTTTAGGGATGCTGATAGTGACGTTAACACACTAAATGAATTTGATAGTCGGCTGGCTTTGCCTTATTTGATAGCGATTTTCCATCGTCAGCCACTTTCGATAAAAGGTGAGCCCGGGGAAGTGATTAAACTTGATGCATTTAAGCCATTGGTAGATGGGGCGGCGCGTATGATTGAATATTATGCGGGTGGACTAGATGCTGCAACTTTGCCCCTGCATGCTGCTTTATTAAAGGGGGATGCTGCGGCTTTTGATAAAGCACTGAATGAAGGAGCAGATGTCGACAGATGTGACGCAATTGGTAACCAGCCTATTCATTTAGCGATGTATATGATGGACGATGTAGCTATTGATAAACTATTGGCTGCAGGGGCTAGTGTGATGGGTATGAGTGACCAAGGGGAGACGCTTTTGCATATGGCCATTACGAGAGGGGCTTTGGCTTATATTATCCCTGAACTAGAAAAAAGGGGATTGAGCCCGTGGGTGCGTGATGAAAGTTTCAAGGCTTTGCCCATTCATTATTGTGATTGGGATGAATTATGCCTTCCGGAGGTTTTACATACAATGAGGCCAAGGCCGTGTATGCCTAAAATGTCTTGGGCTGCTTGTAAGCGGTGGGCCCAGATGGAAGGGCTGATAGACGCGGAGGGGATGCTCTCCATGCATGCGAGTGATCTTTTATTCAATGCTGCAGATGTGAAATTGTCTGACTGGGGGATGGGGTTGACGGAAGATCCTTTATATAGCTTGTGCCGTGCGTTTAGAAACGGGGTGAGTGAGCTGGCTGCATTGATCCCTGAAGGGCAAAAAGCAGTGTGTGTGTTGAGGAATAGATGGGATAGCGCCACGGTGCTCATGATTTATATGCGGCGTTTACAAAAAGAGCACCCTGGGCTTCATTTTTATGTGGTTGAACCTGAGATGCTGAAGCAAGGCACAGGCCTTTTAGAACGATTTTCAGGTTTTATGGTTGCCTCAAATCAGGGAGATATGCTTCTTCTTATGTGTGAAGAGGGGGTTTCGCACGGGGCGAGGGGAGTGGGGATGCTTGCTCCAGTTTATAATGGAGTTTTCAGTTATGCAGCTGAGAAGCAGTTGCCTATACTCGCTATTGAAGCTGGTTATAAATCTATGGGCTTATGGAGCCGGGCCGGTTTATTAGAAACAAACGATGATAGTGATCAATATGAGCCGGTTAGCTTTGAGCCGAAGACTTTACTCTATTGGATGATGCTTGATAAGGCTGAACAAAAGGCGCTTTTGGAGCGGTGTGAAATGCCAGTGATTACGTTTGCAGTTGAGAGTGTAAGTAATAATTCTATGGATGCTGAAAAATTGCCACGTGGGCTAGTGGCAGCGGCGAAGTCTCGTTTAGGTACTGTACTGAGTGTGACCGATAATGTGCATCAAGTGGGGGTGAGCTTTTCTCCTGAAATGTTTATGATTTTTAGCAATCAAAACCCGGAGGGAGTGAAGCGCCAGGCTTTGCTATTTGAAAACTTTATAGGTATGGTTGATAAAGCGCATCCTGTGCAGCTTCAATGTGCAGGCAAGAACTGCCGGGCTGAGTTTTTTAAAGCAGAAGTGTATGGTGAAAGCATAGAAGCCGTGAAGCGTATGCAGGTGTGCGAGCAGGCACCTATCTTTTCGGCCGCTGAAGATATTATTTAAATAAGTTAGGGTAATTTTATGCAGTGTCCTGAATATTGGCTTTTGATTGATGGGCTTAATTTGGCGTATCGGAGCTTCCATGCGATGCCGGAGTTGACGCGGGCGGATGGCTTCCCCACGCAGGCGATTCATGGGTGGATACGTACGGTATGGAGGCTCTTGGATACGCAGAAGCCGGACCATGTGGTGGTTTTTTTTGACATTGGAGGGTCCGATGAACGGTTAGCGATTTTGCCTGAATATAAGGCGCAGCGCCCCGATATGCCGGAGGGGTTGAGGGCGCAGCTGCCAGAGCTTAAGCGGCTTTGCGCCTATGCGGGGCATGCGGTGGTGGAAGAACAGGGGGTGGAGGCGGATGATTTGCTAGGGGCGGCGGCGATAAAGTTGGCCCAGGAAGGCAAGCGGGTGGCGATTGTGAGTGCGGATAAAGATTTTGCGCAGTTACTAGACCATCCAGGGGTGGTGCAGCTGGTGCCGCCACCTACGGCCAACCCTAAAATAGGGTGGCAAATGCTGGATGGGCCTGGGGTTGAGGCAAAGTTCGGGGTAAGGGCAGACCAAATAGTGGATTATTTGGCGTTGATTGGGGATACCTCTGACAACATCCCGGGTATTCCGGGAGTGGGGCCAAAAACGGCGGTTAATTGGCTTAAGGCTTGGGGCAATATGGAGGGGGTGCTAGCGCATGTGGAGGAGTTGAAGCCTGAGCGGTTCCGAGAAAGAGTGAAGGGGCTGGCCATGGATTTGAAGCGTAACCAGGGCCTTGTGCGCTTGAATATTGAGCTTCAAGTGAAGGAGCTGTATGCGCAAGCGGTGGATGTGCCGGCTTTAATCCAATTTTTTAAAACGATGGAGATGCGGGCAACGCAGGCGATGGTTGAAAAACGCTATGGGGTGGTGAGTGAAAAAAGTGTTTCAATGGAAAATAGGCAGCAGGAGTTGTTTTAAAGAATTGGATTAAAGCCGGCACATCCACCGCTTGCGCATACAG